>JAYSPU010000203.1:0-13915 GCA_043721935.1 Bacteroidota bacterium
ACCATAAAGAATTTTTTCATTTGGAGTATTTCGAGGTAAATTATATACCTCCAGAGCCATTGCTTCCATTGGAACAAATTCTTTTATTTTGGTTTCATACGTAACTATATCATTTGGCATTTTCTTGTAAACGGTAAATGATGAAACAAGAATGATAACAGTTAATAAACCAATGGTCTTATATTTTAATTTATTTTCTTCAGGTTTTTTCAGACTTGGAATTAAGGTATAGCCAATAACAAGTCCACTTATTAAACCACCAATATGTGCTGCATTGTCTATCCCGCTGTTTGGTTTAAGTCCATTAAGAATGTTATAACCTACAAAAAGAGCAATACTTGTAAGCAATGCTTTTCGTGCAGACTTTTCAATGAGGTTCGTAGTTAGCATAGCAAGGAAAACTCCATACATTCCGAATATTGCTCCGGATGCACCGGCGCTAATTGTCAGGTCGTGCCACCATAAACTTGTTACACTTGCTGTAATTCCTGTCAGAAGATAAGCAGTTGCAAATCTTGTCTTTCCTAAATGAGGTTCTAAAAGCAAGCCTATATAAAGTAAAGCATACATATTCATTAAAAGATGAAAAATTCCAATGTGAAGAAAGCAATTTGTAATTAGTCGCCACCATTCACCTTCCAATGTTATGGGTCGGAAATTTGCACCCCACTTTATTAAACTTTCATAATCAGGAAGTATAAAATTGACTCCTGAAATAACCATAAGAATAAAGATTGCAATATTCAGGTTTATTAGAATCGGAGTTGTGAAGTAGCCCTGAGTTGGTTTGAAAATTGCAAAAATACTTGTGATTTTTTCTTTAGTTGTAGGTGGTGGCTGACTTAAAACATCTTGATCTCTTGAAATTAAGTTTGGTTTCAACTGCTCGTATTTTTCTGCAAGTTCTTCGGGAGTAAATGAATTTTTTAATTCATGGAATGTTGAAATAAAATTGTTAATGTTCTTTTTGTTTTTTCCCCAGTCCGCCATTTGATTACCTGTGCATTCGCTTTTCAGGTTTGCATTGTAACCGTTAATTTTCACTTTGACTTCCTCGCTCCAGGAACTCATTGAGAACTTTGTAAAGGCAATGAAACCGGTTTCGCTTGTGTAACCAACATTCCATTCAAGTTTCTTCGCGGATTCAATTGCAAGCACAAGAAATTGTTCCTGCGTTAAATTATCAAGAGGTAATTCCTGAATGTATTTTGGAGAAAGTCCTAAAGCCATATATTTATTTTTTTTCTGTTGATTTTTAGTCGTTCTGAAATTAGTATTAAGATTACAGAGTTTTCCGGATTACTTCAACTTCTTCTTTATTTTTTCTGGCGGCAAAAAATTTTCTCCGGTCACCACTTTTTTTCCGGTTTGTTCTTCTAACTTTATTCGGGCATCTTTAGCTATTTTGCCACCTTTTTTTCCGGCTTTTGCATTTTCTTGCAATCCTTTTGCATCATCGGTTTCTGCTATTTGTCTTGTTGATAATTCAGCTAATGCTGTAAAGATTAATTCGGCTTCACTCATGTGGTCACGCAAGTTTTGTGATTTTAAGCCTTTTAAATCTTTGTGTTTCTTTACCGTTAAGTCTGTCCATTCTTGATGAATAATATTTGTTAGCAAAGCAAACTCATCAGCTTTTTCTACCCCGCTTTCTTTCCAATAGTCGGTCAGTTTGTTTCGAGTTTCTTGTCCTGTCATACGTTGTTGAATCCACTTATTACTTCTGCCTAGTTTTTGCCAGTTTTCTCTTGCTCTATCTATACTTTGGCTTGGGTCGGCTATTTCTTTCATGCGCTCATAGCCCACTTTTGCCAGCCATTGTTTGAATGGTTCTGCCTTGGGCGATGGAATTGATTGAATAAGTCGAAAAATATCTTGCACGTTGCCTGCCAAGGTTTTGCGCTTCTTTCCGTTCGATAACATTTCTACCTGGGGACAATTTGTCCCTAGGTAAATCCCAAGTTCTGCATCTCTTTTTCTGAGCTTTTTTAAGTAGTCAGTTGGATTAACTGATTCAGTAAGAGCTTCTACTATATCAACAACAGAAAAATACCAAATATCTTTTTCTGCATCATAATATCTGCGTACTTGTCTATTTTCAAATAAAATTATGTTTTGATTGCTCATAATATTTTAATCGTTTAGTTCTGTTTCACTTACTTTACCATCTTCGGCTTACATTTTCAACTGCTCCACAAATTGGGATAGTTCACATATCTATTTCGGGTATTCATCTCGCCAACTTTTTTTGTATTCTATGTTTTTGTCAGGACGTACATCGCCAGCCATTGCTGCAAACCGATGTTGAGCACGCACGTATTTATTTGAAAATATTATTGAGCCGGCATAGCTTCGTCGCTGCTCCACATACCGTAGGTGGAAATCCACTTTCCTTCTGAATTGCGTTTTAGTATTTCTGTGTATTTGCCTGCTTCTAAGATTGTATCGCCTTTCGCTCCTTTGAAACGCATTGTAAACGTTCCAATTTCATAGCCTAGATCACCATTGCTTTTTGCATCAATTGTTTTTACTGTTGCGTCAATAATTCCGGCATCAATTGCGCCTTGCCAATATGCTTGTATGTTAGCGCGTCCCGTAACAATAGATTCGTTTGGAGGAAGGATTGAAGCATTTTCGTCATACACACTAGCTGCAGCAACAGCATCGTTCGCGGTTAATGCTTTTGCGAAATCCCGATTCATTTGTCCGAGTTCTTCAATGGTGGCTGTTATGGATGCTTCTGTTTTTTTAGAATCACCATTTTCTTGTTTACAACTAATTATTAAAGTTGAGAACAAGATAGATATCACTGCAATTATTAGAATTCTGGTTTTATTCATTCTGTTTATTTTTTATGCCTACTGTAATCGGTTATAGACTTGACCAGTTTTTTTTAATAATTTTATTGCAAGTTGTATAGCGTAAACGGTTAGCATTGCCGCAGTATTATTTTTTATTGAAGTATAAAATAAAAAGAGCAAATAAATAATTTTGTGGCACTGCGATGTTATGGACATGTGCTTCTGTTCTTTGAGTCACATTTAGAGAAGTTCTCATTTCTTTCTTTCCATCCTTAAACCTCTTTCATGCAGGAATTCATTAATGTCAATACATTTTACTCCATTCTTTTTAGCAACTGCAGGAATTTTGTTGTGCTTGATTTTGCTTTCGTTTGTTATCAGAATACAGTTGTGTACTTTGCAATAACCAATCAGATAAGGATCGGCTTCTTCTTTTCCTTCCGCTTGTTTCTTCGCATCAAAAAAACCTGTGCTGTATTCTTCATTCACAATTGGAATTGAAGCGTTGATACTTGCTCCGTCTATTGCAACAACAAAATGTTTTTTCCATTTCTTAACCCAGTTCTTCAAGAAGTCTTGTTTGCCTTCGTAACTGTTTATTTCTTCTTCAACAAAGTCAATCGTTCTGAATGTTCCCTGTATTATCAACTCTTCAACTTCATCCCAAATAGCTTTGAACACAGGGTTGTCATATTTGAACAAATATTCAAGATTGATGAGACCGTTTGTATCAATGACATAAATTGTCTGTCCTTGGATGAAATCTAATTGCATTATTAGGCATTCAGTAATTGACGGGTTTTCGGAATGTAGGAGAACTTAATACCTAAAAAGTCAGAGAGGTCTTTCATGTCAATCCGATTTTGGTCAAAAGCTGAAAACGCAAGTGAAATGTATGTCCTACCTTTTTCTTGTATTGCTTCTTTTGCAAGGTTTCTTCCCTCGGGAACTTTTGCTCTGCCGAATGCCGGTTTGTTCCATGCCTGATGTTTCTCATTATAAAAGGCTTCGGTGGTCAGTTTGTTTTCTAGCAAAGTTCTAAGAATGGCTAATGGTCCTGCATGAAAATAATTTCCAAGAACTGCCAAATCTTTTAATCTCCAAATTTTATTACCTGCTTGTTTTTGTTCCACTACAATATTCATTTGCAAAATTTCAGAAACAGGAATTAGTACTTCCCCTGAAAAAGCATTGCACCACTTTTCAATATCAATAGGTGATTTCTCTGACAAGTCGCACAAACCACCTTCGTTTAAAATAATGTGTCCCAGCTCATGAAACAGGGTAAATATTTTTGCTGTTGCAGGTTCGCCACCTCTTTTAATTCCTATAATCGGGATTGGTTCATCAGTCAATGAAAATCCTCTTAACTTGTCTTGTGTTAAACTAAATTGAAACACTGCAACGCCAAGTGATTCAACTTTTTCAATGTATGCTTCCAAAGCATGATTGATGTTTTTGATTTCCCTTATCTCATCAAGATTCAAAAAACGACGAAGCTTTATTGCAACCAACTGTGGTTGGTCTTTTATGGATGCGTAAAAATTGAACTTAGGAATTTCAATTCCCAATTCTTGTTTGAGTTCAATATAAGATTGAGATAATGCTCGGGCTTTCCGAATTGCCATGATTGACTTTTCGTGAAAATTGCCAAGGTCTTTAGAATCAATCGTTCTCCTGTCCGTTGGTAAAGGCTTTTCTTTCGGTGGTTCTTTTAACAATAGTGTTGCAATGGTTCGTTTGTATGCTTTTGAAAATTCCTTCAGCTCGTCCAAGGTGATTGGCTTTTCACCTTCTTCCAACTGTGCTATTCTCCTACCTGATACTCCCGTTTTTTCAGCTGCCTGATTTCGGTTAAGTGCAAGTGATTCCCTTGCCCAAACAAGGACTTTATGATTAACTTCTATGTGAATATTGTCTGCCATATTTCTGTTCAAAGTTAGAAATATTTCTCAGTTTGAGTCCAGATGATTTAAGGTTGCACAGTCGTCAAATAGCATTGCCCATAACTACTTTCTTTCCACCACATACTTCCTTTATTTCAAAAAGATGTTAAGTGTTTCTTTCCGCTCGAAAATTTTTCAATTACTTCAATCGCATTTTTCAATCGTGCCGAACCGGAATCGTTGAGAACGGAATAATTGAATCCTCTTTTTATCAATTCCTGTTCGTACAAGTTAAAAAAATATCCTCTTCGGTGCGGATTTTCCCGAACCGGATCATGAACAAATGGCAGGTCAGGAGATGTGAGTAAATACAGGTCGTATTGATGCTTGTTGATTTCAATGTCCAGTTCAGGTGGATATTTTTTAAAAACATCCCAAAGCCAGATTTTATGTAAAATTAATTCTGTGTCGGCGAAGAGTAATCGGTTTGCTTTTTTTAGACCTTCATCTTCCAATAGTTGCTGTTGTTGTATGCAGAATAAAACAGCTTCATAGGTATATGGCCTGTTTAGTTCTGCAACATAGTCACGTGCAAATTCAGGGATCCATATCGTTTGAAAATGATTTGCTAATTGTTCGGCAAGTGTAGTTTTGCCGCTCGACTCCGGTCCGATAAGCGCAATGCGGAGAATACGATCAGGCTGCATGTGGTCGAATATTTTTTTTCCAGTCGATAAATCCTACAATACAGAGTCCGAGAAAAATGAAATACAGGACGGCAGTCAAAGGAAGATTTTTACTAATGTAAAGTGGAATGTACACAAGATCCGCTGCAATCCAAACGATCCAGTTCTCCAGATATTTTTTAGCAATCATCCATTGCGCAACCAGACTTGTACTTGTCAGCAGTGAATCAATAAACGGAAATGAAGCATCTGTATAATTTTTTAAAAGATAGCCGAGAAGGAGAGTAGAGAAACCTGTAATCACTAACAGTTTGAGAATGGAACTATGAGGAAGTCGGGTAACATTAGCTTTTGAAGAAACTGTATTTATTTTTTTCCAGTTATACCATCCATATCCAAGCAGCACGATGTAGACAAGTTGAAGTCCGCCGTCAGCATATAACCGAACAGCAGGTGAGAAAAAAAGGTAAGCGTACAAGCAAACGTTAATGATGCCTATAGGAAAACACCAGATGTTGTTTTTAGCCGTCAGCCAAACGGCAATTATACCAGTCAGCATGGCAACGATTTCAAGTATGTCCGTTTGTTGCCCCAAAAAAAGTATAGGATCGTTCATTATTGAGCGAATATCAGAACTAGAATTCAAATCCGCATCAAATCGAAGTATTCTTTTAAACATACCGGGATAATAATGTCGACAATAAGTGAAGTGGAACGATTCTTTTAGCGAAAAAAGTAAAACCTGTTTTATTAAGTAAAAAAATGCTGGCAAAATTCATCGATTCTTTACATGTACATTTTTACAATGCATCCATTCAGGAAGTCATTCATCCGGTTTTTATAAATGGAAAAATAGAAAAGCACAATCAATTGATCATGTTGAATCGCGGTCATTTAATGATTGGTTCTGTCCCCGGCGACTATTTGCCTGAACATAGTATTTATTTTTATCCGTCAGGTAAACCGGTTTTCATGCGACATGGCCAAGGTGATCATCAGGATTCAGCCGGTGAGGGATATCCGGAAGAAAAAAACGCCAATAATTTTTTCAGGAAAGTTAATATCAGTGATCCGCTTCTTCCACGAACAGAATTGATAACGGTTGTCGCTTTCGATGTTATGTTATATGAAGCGATTCCTTTTTTCGAAGTCTTAGACATTCCTGCATTTGCATTAGCACCGTCAGTTGAAATGGATTTTTTAATACGTCACATTGTTCTGGAGCATGAACAGGAGAAGCTGGGCAGAGATAAAATCATTCGGAATTACATCAATGAAATTGTCATTCATCTTTGTCGGTTTTTGGAAGCCAAAGCAGACTATAAAAAATACATTGACAAACTTGATTTCCTTACCGATCGCAGATTAATAGACATTGTTAAATATATCCGTGAAAATTTAGGAAAAGATTTGTCGAATAAAACTCTGGCGAATGTTGCGCACATTTCTGAAGATTATGTAGGTCAGTTTTTCAAATCACTTACAGGGAAAAATCTACAAGACTACATTGAGAGTCAGCGACTGGAAAGAGCATTGAACCTTTTGAAGTCACAGCCATTCAACATTCAGGAAATTGCGCACAGAGTTGGATTTAAAGATCCGGCTTATTTCAGCAGAAGATTTAAGATGAAGTTTGGGGCAAATGCAAATTCAGTTCGTCAGCATAAGGTAATTATACCTTAACAGAACGAGCAGCAGCGGCCAATTCGCCCAGCAAATCCGGATCTTTTTCTAAAGCGTTTCCAACCACGGCAACATCTGCTCCTGCATTAAAAATGTCGATTAGTTTTTCCGGTGTCCGAATACCTCCGCCTACAATAAGCGGGATGCTGATATTTTCTTTCACCGATTTAATCATCCGTTTAGAAATGGAAATTTTTGCGCCACTTCCTGCATCCATGTAAATGGTTTTTAATCCTAACATTTCACCGGCCAATGCAGTGCACCAGGCAATGTCGTCTTTGTCGTGCGGAATCGGGAAAGTCTGACTCATGTATGAAACAGATGTAGGATGACCGCAATCGATGAGCATATAACCTGTGCTGATAACTTCAATACCCGATTCACGAATGAGAGGAGCAGCAATAACTTGTTTGCCAATCAGCAAGTCAGGATTTCTACCGGAGATCATGGATAAAAAAAGCAATGCATCCGCTTCATCGCAAAGCTGCATGGTATTACCCGGAAATAAAAGAACAGGAATTGAAGTAGCACGTTTGATAGCGCGCACACATTTTGTCAGATGATCACGCGTCAGCAAACTGCTTCCGACAAAAATAAAATCTACACCTGCTAACGTAGCTTGTTTGGCAAGCGACTCACATTGGACTTCACCCGTTTTATCGGGATCGACCAGAATGGCCAGCAGTTTTTTGCCATTTTTTACGGCTGATGTTAGTTGCGAGTAGATCACGATGTATATTTTTAAGAAAGAGAATGAATTCGATAATAAAAGAAACTATTTTGCTATAAACGTAATAAACAAAATGCTTCCTTTTTAAAATAATGGTCAATGTTATTATTTGAAAGGCGAATTGAAAACAATCGTTTACAAATCGACGCTCCATGCCAGAACCGCACCGTTGATCATTTCATGATGGATGACATAATCTTTTTTTATTTTTTCTTTTGTGATAGAAGCGAGGAGCGTTGATCCTTTAGAAAGATTGAATGGAAGAACTTTCAGATCTTTTTTGAAATCAACATGACCTAATCCGTACAATTTGAATAGAACTTCTTTTGCACCCCAGACTACATGTAATTGGTCAAAAGTGGGATTTGCTCCTATCCATTCCTTTTCCTCGTCAGAGATGAATTTAGTTGATATACGGACAATGGAAGTACGAATCATTTCAATGTCGACGCCAACGTTTTTTTTATCACTTACAAGCAGAGCGATTAAATTACCCGTATGTGAGATGGAAATAAAAGCACCATTGGCCAAAGCAGGTTTGCCATTCGAATTGTAAATGATATCAGGACATCGATCACCCAGCATTTTTTTGAGCGAAATACGCACCGATAATACCTCCCGTTGGCGATTCAGGCTTTTGAAAGCACGGATTTCATCTTCACGCTTAGAGTCCACCTCTGCTAGTTCAAATAGCAATTCCAGAGACTCAGTCGATTCCCAGACCATTAGCCTGTGAAAAGAACCTTCGTTTTCTAAAACAATTGGCATATTGAGCTGTTAAGGAATTCAAAAATAGTCATTCCACGCACCTCTTTTGAAGAATCATTAAAGAGGCTTTTATCGGGGAGGATTTTTTTTATCTTTGCGCTTTGAAAATCAACCTATAAACGTCAAAATATAATGGCAAACACAACCACAGTAGAAAAGTTCGTAAAATACAAGGTAAAAGACATATCCCTTGCAGAATGGGGTCGTAAAGAAATCAGACTTGCTGAAGTCGAAATGCCCGGATTAATGGCATTGCGTCAGGAGTACGGAGCGAAAAAGCCCTTAAAAGGAGCTCGTATTGCAGGATGTCTTCACATGACTATCCAAACCGCTGTTTTAATTGAAACATTAGTTGAATTAGGAGCAGAAGTAACATGGTCATCATGTAACATCTTTTCAACACAAGATCATGCAGCAGCAGCAATTGCAGCAGCAGGAATTTCAGTGTATGCATGGAAAGGTATGAATGCAGAAGAATTCGACTGGTGTATTGAGCAAACACTTTTCTTCGGAGAAGAGCGCAATCCATTGAATATGATTCTGGATGACGGTGGAGATTTGACAAATATGGTATTTGATAGATTCCCTGAGTTGATCAAAGGAATTAAAGGATTGTCAGAAGAGACTACAACAGGAGTTCTCCGTTTATATGAGCGCATGAAGAATGGTACATTACCAATTCCTGCGATCAACGTAAACGATTCGGTTACGAAATCAAAGTTTGATAATAAATACGGTTGCCGTGAGTCACTTGTTGATGCTATCCGTCGCGCTACTGATTTAATGATGGCAGGAAAAGTTGCTGTTGTTGCAGGATTTGGTGATGTAGGTAAAGGATCAGCTGAGTCATTACGCGATTCTAAAGTACGTGTGATTGTAACAGAGATCGATCCGATCTGTGCATTACAAGCAGCGATGGAAGGATTTGAAGTAAAGAAGATGGCAGATGCAGTGAAGGAAGCAGACATTATTGTAACAGCTACCGGTAACTTCAACATCATCCAGGAGCATCACTTCAAAGCGATGAAGCACAATGCAGTGGTTTGTAACATCGGACACTTTGATAATGAAATCGACATGGCCTGGTTGAATAACAATTATGGTAAGTCGAAAGAAGAAATCAAACCTCAGGTTGATAAATACACAATCGATGGAAAAGACATCATCGTACTTGCTGAAGGTCGTTTAGTGAATTTAGGTTGTGCAATGGGACATCCTTCTTTTGTGATGTCAAATTCATTTACGAATCAGACATTGGCGCAATTGGAATTGTGGACGAATACTTCTTCGTACGAGAATAAAGTGTACACACTTCCTAAGCAATTGGATGAGAAAGTAGCACGTTTACATCTTTTAAAAATCGGTGTTGAACTCGATGAATTGACTGATGTACAGGCTAAATATATCGGCGTTGATAAAGCAGGGCCTTATAAGGGTGATGCTTATCGATACTAATATTTTATATCGTTAAAGAATATGAGAAGCGCTGAGATTTAATCTTGGCGCTTTTTTTTGTGTCATAAAAAAAGCCGCTTCACAGAATGAAGCGGCTTTAATTTTTATTGATTTATCTGTTATACAGACTCAGCCAGTATAATGATTTTGTTATTCAGGTTTTCGACTACACCACCTTTTACATCGAATGTTTTTACACCTTCTTTGTCAGTCAGCTTTACTGTTCCATTGAGGAGAGTAGAGATGATAGCAGCGTGATTGGTCAACATTTCGAAGCGGCCATTGGTACCGGGAACGGTAACAGAGGTAACTTCACCTGCATACACTTTTTTATCTGGAGTGATGATTTCTAATTGCATCGGATCAAATTAAACAGATTATTTATTCTCAGCAAGAATTTTCTTGCCTTTTGCAATTGCATCGTCAATTGTACCAACAAGGTTGAATGCTGCTTCAGGATACTCATCCACTTCACCGTCCATGATCATGTTGAATCCTTTGATTGTCTCTTCGATCGGAACGATCACACCTTTTAATCCGGTGAACTGCTCAGCTACGTTAAATGGTTGTGATAAGAAACGTTGAACACGTCTTGCACGACCAACAATCAATTTATCTTCATCACTTAATTCGTCCATACCAAGGATGGCGATAATGTCCTGAAGTTCTTTGTAACGCTGAAGAATATTTTTTACACGTTGAGCTGTATTGTAATGTTCGTCACCTACGATCAACGGAGAAAGGATACGAGACGTTGAATCCAATGGATCCACAGCAGGATAAATTCCTAACTCAGCAATTTTACGATTCAATACTGTCGTTGCATCCAAGTGAGCAAACGTTGTTGCCGGAGCCGGATCAGTCAAGTCATCTGCCGGCACATATACTGCCTGAACGGAAGTAATTGAACCACGCTTTGTTGAAGTGATACGTTCCTGCATCTGACCCATTTCAGTTGCTAATGTAGGTTGGTAACCTACAGCTGATGGCATACGACCTAAGAGAGCGGATACCTCAGAACCTGCCTGAGTGAAACGGAAGATATTATCAATAAAGAAAAGGATATCGCGACCACCTGATTTTTCATCACCGTCACGGAAATATTCAGCAACCGTAAGTCCTGATAAAGCTACACGAGCACGAGCTCCGGGAGGCTCATTCATCTGACCGAACACTAATGTCGCTTGAGATTTTGCAAGTTCAGTCATGTCTACTTTACTTAAATCCCATCCGCCGTTTTCCATTGAATGTTTGAATTCATCACCGTAACGAATTACACCTGATTCGATCATCTCACGAAGCAAGTCATTTCCTTCACGGGTACGCTCACCAACACCTGCAAATACTGAAAGACCTGCATAGCTTTTCGCAATGTTGTTGATCAATTCCATGATCAAGACGGTTTTACCAACACCGGCACCACCGAATAAACCGATTTTACCACCTTTTGAGTATGGCTCAATCAGGTCAATTACTTTAATTCCTGTATAGAGAATTTCTGATTCAGTCGACAAGTCTTCGAAACGAGGAGCCTGACGATGAATAGGAACGCTTTTTTCTTTTGAAACGTGGCCGATACCATCGATGGCATCACCTACTACATTAAAAAGACGGCCTTTGATTGCATCACTTGCCGGCATACTCATCGGACTTCCTGTTGCAAGTACGGGCATACCACGCATCAATCCATCAGTTGATTCCATCGCAATTGCGCGGATGGTATCTTCACCAATGTGTTGTTGACACTCCAGTACAAGTGGAGTAGTGCCTTTGCGTTCAATTTCTAATGCATCGAGGATGTTTGGTAAGCTAACACCTTCATCTTCAAAACTAACGTCCACAACCGGACCGATAATCTGAGTGATTCTTCCAATATTCGCCATTCGGATATTTTATTTTTAACGGTTTATTTTTGAGCCCGCAAAAGTAAGGCTTTTTTCATACATACCTAAGCCTTGTTAGTAAAAAAGAATGGGCAATTACTTGTCAGTAAATATTTGAAAGTCAAAACAATAAGGTCGGTCTGGCCGTATTCTGTTGCAAAAAAATACAAAAACTACGAGTAGAAGCCTGAGCTTATTTGATGCGATACAGTCTGAGAACATCATTCTGTCGCAGCAATTCAACCTGATTGTTCTGTCGCAGTCGTTCATCAACAGCATTTTGAGACAAAACCACCAACATTCCGGAATGTAAATCTCCATCGTTGATCCATGTCGAAGAAATGCCCTTGTCCTTTAACATGCGATTGTAAATCGTAAGGTGAAATGGATTGCCATCGAACAAGACATAGAGTGGTTCTTTAACTTCTTCATTTCCTTTTAGCAGATCACGCAAATAATACCCAATCCGGAATTCTTCCTGATTCCATTCAAACTCTTTTCCCTGATAGGTTTTATTGACAATGCCTTTATAAGCGGGTAATGCAACAATGAAAATAAAGACGGCAGGCAAGACTGACTTCCTTAGTATAGATGTGTTTTCAATACCTCTCAATAGATCGCAGATATAAACCATGAATGCAGCAATCGTTAAGGCGAATAATGGAAAGCTTGGCACATTATACCAGGCAAGTTTTGTTTTAGAAATTGAAATAATGCCTAAGAAAATCAATGCTGAAAAAGTCGAGAACAATAAAAAATTTCTTTCTCTGCTTTTTGGCAAATACCATGACGTCAATATTCCTGCAGGAATTAACAGTAGCCAATAACCCAATTGCCAATCACGCATGTTTTCAAAATAATAAATAAAATCATGTCGGTGTTGTTCAATGGTGCTTAGAAAACGGCCTCCTAATTCATTTTCTGCTACAGCTTTTAGATAACCGGGATTAACAATTTCTCTCGCATAATAATATCCGCCTACAAAAAGGACATAAGAACAGATGCCAATATAAAAATGTTTGTTAGTCAGTAAATCTTTCAGCGATTTGAAATAAAGAACAGCAACGAACATAGCGGGAACAAACATTAATCCGGCTACACCTTTTGTCAGCGAGGCGAGAATTAGTCCTGCAAATGTAAAGTACAAAGCGGAAGTCGATTTTTTATCGAGGTAAACAAAGAAGGAAAGCAGAGCGACCAAATCAAAAAGTGTCAGCAGTGCATCGTAATCACCGGTTCTTGTTACATGGTATTCAACAAATCCATTGAAAGAGATGAGCACGAGTCCGGCGCAGAATCCCAGCAATGGTTTTTTCAAAAACCTTGCACAGAAATAATACAGAATCATACAAGCCAGAAATCCGGCTAGCGCTGATGGAAAACGCAATGCAAACTCGCCAACACCAAAAATTTTCATACTGACAACTTGAAGCCAGATCAGCAGCGGAGGTTTGGTATTCCACATATCCGGTTGGTTATCGAAATAGGTGACAAGATATTTATGGTTGTTAAACATTTCATATGCATTGTAAGCTTGTCTGCTTTCATCCCATAAGCGATAAGGCTGTTTGCCCAGAAATTGAAAAACCGGAAAGTAAGCCAGCAGAGCCAGTAAAATTCCGAGTAGTAAAACGAATCGCCTTTTGTGCATAAAAAAATTTTGATCGGGTAAAAATATACATTCTGTTCTTTCTTTTTGTATCGTGGAAAAAATCTTAATTGCCGACTTATACTCTTTATTCAAAAAGCATCCGTTTATTTCAACGGATACCAGATCCATTCGTCCGGGATCGCTTTTTTTTGCATTGAAAGGACCAACATTTAACGGAAATCAGTTTGCGACGATTGCTCTCGCACAAGGTGCAGCATTTGCCATCATAGACGATGCTGCATACGGAGTCGATTCCCGATACATTCTGGTAGAAGATGGATTGAAAGCACTGCAGGAATTAGCAAACTACCACCGTTGTCAATTAAAAATCCCCGTACTGGGAATTACCGGTTCAAATGGAAAAACGACAAC
>JAYSPU010000204.1:0-9953 GCA_043721935.1 Bacteroidota bacterium
AAATGCAGCCAACCATAACCTCCACAGAAGCAGAAATAATAAAACAAAACAACTTAGACTATACCATCTTTTCATGGTCGAAACAATCGGGATTGAATCCCTTAAATATTGCAGACGCAAAAGGTGTTTTTATTTATGAACGAAGCGGAAAAAGATATTTCGATTTCTCTTCTCAATTGATGAACATGAATATCGGTCACGGTCATCCTCGAGTTAGAGATGCCGTCATGCGACAAATGGACGAAGTTTCGTTTGTGCATCCCGGAATGATTACACGTGTACGTGGAGAGTTAGGAAAAAAACTAGCGGAGATCACTCCAGGCACATTGAAGAAAACCTTTTTCACAAATGCAGGAGCTGAAGCAATTGAAAATGCAATAAAATTTGCACGATTACATACCGGTCGACCGAAGGTTGTTTCATTGTATCAGAGTTATCACGGTGCATCATACGGCGCCATGTCAGCCGGTGGAGATCCGAGGAAATTACCACACGACGGACAAGCATCACCGAATTTTATTCGAGTAGAAAATCCGTACTTCTATCGTTGTCCGTGGAACAGCAAAACACCGGAAGAGTGTTCAGAAAATGCTGCTGCTCACATGGAACGAATCATTAATTACGAAGGACCGGGAAATGTAGCAGCCATTTTAATGGAAGGCGAAAGTGGTTCGAGTGGCTGTATAAAATATCCTACAGGTTTCTGGAAAAAAGTTCGCGAAATCGCAGATAAATATGGTATCCTTTTGATTTGTGACGAAGTCATGAGTGGATTTGGTCGTACCGGAAAATGGTTTGGAGTCGATCATCATGGCGTTGTTCCCGATATCATGTGTTTTGCAAAAGGATTAACATGTGGTTATATTCCATTAGGCGGAATGATAATAAAAGAAGAAATCATCAATGCGTACAATGACAAACCACTTCCACTGGGATTAACCTATTCCGGTCATGCTGTTGCTTGTGCAGCTGCAGTTGAAGTGTTACAAATTTACGAAGATGAAAAGCTGATTGAGAATGCAGCGAAGATGGGCAAACAAATGGAAGCGCGTATTGAGAAGATGAAAGAAAAGCATCCGAGCATAGGCGACTACCGCAACACCGGATTATTAGGCTGCATTGAAATTGTAAAAAACCGAGAGACGAGAGAACCAATGGCACCGTGGAATGCAAGTCCGTCCGAAATGGAAGTCATGAACAAAGTCAATGCGAAATTACTTGAGCGCGGACTCTTCACTTTTGTGCGTTGGAATTACATCTTCACTGCTCCACCACTTTGTATCACAACTGATGAAATGGATGAAGCTCTCGATATAATCTCCGAAGGTATCTCCATAGCAGATGCTTATTATCACTAACCACCTTTGCGTTCTTTGCGTCTGAAAAAATTTAACGCAAAGAACGCAAAGGTCATTTTTTTCTATGACTGAACGCAATCTGTATAGTGAGGATCTCGCTCCTATACCAATAGAAAAACGAAGCTGGACCAGTTGGAACTATGCTGCTTTGTGGATCAGTATGAGTTTATGTATTCCAACTTACATGCTGGCTTCATCACTTATTGAAGGCGGCATGAATTGGTGGCAATCGATTCTTACGATCTTCATTGGAAACACCATCGTTCTATTTCCGATGATTTTGAACGGACATGCAGGAGCAAAGTACGGCATTCCATTTCCCGTCCTTGCTCGTGCCAGCTTTGGAGTAACCGGTGCAAACATTCCTGCGATTCTTCGTGCAATTGTTGCTTGCGGATGGTTTGGTATTCAAACTTGGATCGGCGGCTTTGCACTTTATCAAATGTTCAATGTCTGGTTTCCTTCATTCTCCACGTTACCTCATATATTTCCTGCATGGGTAGGATTAGAAACCGGTCCGGCAATTTCATTTTTTATTTTCTGGTTGCTGAATATGTTTATCGTTTACCTCGGTGTTGACAGCATAAAAAAATTATTAGTATTCAAAGCATTCTTCCTTCCAATTGCAGCTCTTGGTCTACTCTACTGGGCCATTAAAGCCGGTCATGGTTTAGGACCGATATTATCTCAACCCAGTAAATTTCACACAAGTGCAGAGTTCTGGCATTTTTTCTTTCCCGCATTAACGGGAATGGTTGGTTATTGGGCAACCTTATCGCTTAACATACCGGACTTTACCCGCTACGCAAAAAGCCAACGAGCACAAATCATTGGACAAGCTGTAGGATTACCACCATCGATGACATTATTCTCCTTCATCGGAGTAGTTGTCACTTCTGCCACTGTCATTATCTATGGAACTACAATCTGGGATCCATTAATACTTGCCGGAAAATTTGATAATAAATGGCTGGTGTCATTGGCAATGATTGCAGTTGCCATTTCTACTTTAGCGACAAACATTGCAGCGAATATTGTAAGTCCTGCTAACGACTTCGCAAATCTTTCTCCATCAAAAATTGATTTCCGAAAAGGAGGTTACATTACAGGCATCATTGGGATTTTAATTTTCCCGTGGAAATTAATTGCAGATCCGAATGGATACATTTTCACCTGGCTCATCGCCTACTCTAGTTTACTTGGACCGATAGGCGGAATCATGATCGTAGACTATTTTTTCCTTCGCAAACAAAAATTAATTGTGGAAGACTTGTATTCCTACAAAGGCATTTACAATTACAAAAAAGGATTTCATCGTGCGGCTATTATTGCGCTTTTAGCCGGTATTCTTCCGAATGTACCCGGGTTTTTAACGACAACAAAAATTTTATCCGCTGAATCTGTTTGGCCATGGTTGGCAGGACTCTATAATTATGCGTGGTTTGTTGGTTTTATTATCTCATCAATTGTATATCTTTCTTTAAGCAAAAAACAACCGGTCATAAATACAATAGAGTAGATTCCATTATAAAACTACCAAACATGAATTCACTTTTCAAAACATTAATCGCAGGTTACGGCGCCAAAAAATTAGGTGGTGGGTGTTTCAGCACTATTTTACTCTTTGTGATATTCTATTACTTGCTTGGTCATTGTAATTAAAAAAAACAGCTTAAGCTATTAGTGTCAGCTCAGTGATATTTTTTTTGTCAGGAATAATTTCCCACCAAAAAAATATCATGCATTTTTTACCTGAATGATTTCCGCAGCAATACTAATGGCAATTTCTTCGGGTGATTGACTGTTAATTGGCAAACCAATTGGTGAATGAAGCGTTGCTAATTTGTCTTCAGAAATACCGGCTTCCTTCCACTCTTCAAGCATCTGCTTCATTTTAGTCTTACTTCCTAATACGCCGAGGTATTTGTAATCGAGGTGAATAATAGAACGCACGGCCTGATCATCGGTTCTATAGCCAAAAGTCATTATGACGACATAGTGATTTTTTCCGGAAGGAATGAATTTTTCAAGTTCATCGTAGCTCTTTACAATTTTTTTATTATGCGCAAAAGTATTTGCATGAAATGTATTTAAATCAGGTCGATCGTCAAAGAGATGAATTCTAAAATCCATTTCACGCATAAATTTAGAAAGAGCTAATGAACAATGTCCGCCGCCTACAATAAATAATTCATTTTTATAACCCGTTTTTTCACGATAAAAAAAATCGGTTTCATTCAATTGATTAAACTCGAAATCTTCCGTTGGAATCTTATCTGTAAAACTTAATCCTCCGGATTGAATAGTCAAGCCACCATTTTTTGCCGACATTAACGATTGTCTTAATTCAACAACAGCATCAATGTCAGGTTGACCAATTGGAAGAATAAAAATCGTTTGTTCACCTGAACAAATCATTCCGCTTTGATCCTTCTTTGCGACTTTATTGTGAATTTGTTTTTTCACCAAACCACCGGTTTCCAACTCCCGCAATTTATCTTTTGCAAGTTCAACGAATTTATGTTCCATGATACCGCCACCGATGCTTCCACAAATATCCGACAGAGTGACAGCCATTTTGAATCCTTTCCGGCCCGGACTGCTGCCAAGACTTTCCAAAACCACTAAAAGCATCACCGGAATCTGTCTTTCAAACTGCTGAATGACGAAGTCCCATGTTTTTAAATCCTGCATTTTTCAAAAATACAATAATCAGTGAAATGGTGACCAATTCTACTGCCATATCAAACTTTCAAGGGAACTGATTTCCTTTATCTTTGCGACACAAAGAAATATGAAAGCAGATTTAGCCATACGGAGTAGCCGGATTATCACCCCGAAATCAATCATTGATGGAACTATTCTGATCAAGGATGGAAAAATACTGGATGTTGTTTCAGGCAAGCAACCTGCAGATGCTGATGTCTTTATCGATGCAGGCACGGATGCACTGATGGCGGGGCTGATTGATCCTCATGTACATATCAATGAACCGGGACGAACCGAATGGGAAGGATTTGAAACAGCGACTAAAGCGGCAGCGGCCGGAGGCATAACCACTTTAATTGACATGCCGCTCAATTCAACACCGGTTACGACAACAGTGGCAAATTTTGAATTGAAACTAAATGCAGCCCGACAAGGTTTGTATGTCAACTGCGGTTTTTATGGAGGTGTTGTACCGGATAATGAAGCACACATTGAAGATCTTATAAAAAGTGGTGTGTTTGGGATTAAAGCTTTTCTGATTCATTCCGGAATCGACGACTTTCCGGCTACGACTCCGGAACAATTGGAATCCACACTTCTTAAATTAAAAAAATACAATCTTCCTTTGCTGGTTCATTGCGAATGGGAAGAAACGCATGAAGGTCAAGCCCTACTTAAATTAAATCCGAAAAGTTATTCAGCTTATCTGAATTCCCGACCAAAAGCATGGGAAGACAATGCGATCGGGAAGATGATTGCACTGTGTGGAAAAACATATAGCAAGGTTCACGTCGTTCATTTGTCTGCAGCAACTTCTCTTGCACAGATAAGTGCAGCAAGAAAAGAAGGTTTACCATTGACCGTTGAAACAGGTCCTCATTACTTGTACTTTAATGCAGAAATGATTCCTGACGGACAGCCCATTTTCAAATGTGCACCACCCATTCGTGAGAAAGAAAATAACGAGCAACTCTGGAAAGCATTGGGAAATGGAACGATTGATTTTGTTGCAACTGATCACTCACCTGCGCCACCCGAATTGAAAGCAATATCGACAGGAGATTTTGAAAAAGCCTGGGGCGGAATAGCAGGTTTGCAATTTTCATTGCCTGCTATGTGGCAAGCTGCATCAACCAGAGGATTTACACTTCAGGATATTACAAAATGGATGAGTGTTAATCCGGCGATTTTCCTCGGACTTGAAAAAGAAAAAGGCGAAATAAAAAGCGGTATGGATGCAGATCTTTTTATTTTTGATCCGGAAAAGGAATTCCGGGCACATGCAAACGACATTCATCACAGACATAAGATAAGTCCATACATCAATCAACCGTTGAAAGGACTTGTTAAAAAAACATTTGTTGAAGGAAACCTAGTCTTCGATAACGGAACTTTTGCAATGAAAGCAGGAAAAATTTTAATTCGTAAATAAAGAAACACTTAGTTCATGAATAAAGAAGCACCAATATTTACCCAGCTCACCGATTTGGCAGCAGAACGTTTAGGAGGAAAAGCATTGATCTGTTCAGACGATTTTTTTGCAGAGAAAGAAAATTTATTAAAACCGGGACGAGGAATTTTCATTGCTGATAAATATACTGAGCGTGGTAAATGGATGGACGGATGGGAGTCGAGACGAAAGCGCGTTGCAGGTTACGATTGGTGTATCATCAAATTGGCTGCATCGGGAATTATCGAAGGCTTAGATATTGACACAAACTTTTTCCTGGGAAATCATCCGCCTTTTGCCTCTGTTGAAGCCGCTTACATCAGCGACGCAGTTGAAACGAATTATCCCGATCCTGATAAAATAAAATGGACAACAATTTTAGAAAAGTCAGCACTTCAGCCCGGAAGTCAGCACTTATTTCCAATCAATAATAAAACGATTTACACTCATTTACGTCTGAACATTTTTCCTGACGGAGGAGTTTCCCGATTGAAAGTATATGGAAATGTTTTTATCGACTGGAGCAAACACGATGCAAACACAACGGTTGATTTAGCAGCAGCAATTAACGGCGCCCGATCGATTCTCTGCAACGATATGTTCTTTAGCCACATGGACAATCTGATCATGCCGGGTCGCGGAGTGAACATGGGTGATGGATGGGAAACAAAACGCAATCGCACTCCGGGAAATAAAGACTGGGTCATGGTAAAACTTGCGCACGAAGGAACGATTGAAAAAATAATTATTGATACCTGTCATTTCAAAGGCAACTTTCCTGACACCTGTATGATTGAAGGATGCAATACAAAGAATGACGAAGAAGTAAAAAAAAATAAAGTTGAATGGAAAACTATTTTGCCACAAACAAAATTACAAGCTGATCACGAACATTTTTTCAGTAAAGAAATAACTGCCAACGGCCCTTTTACTCATGTCAAACTAACCATCTTCCCTGATGGAGGCATCAGCAGAATGCGACTATTTGGAAAAATAAAAAGCTAAATGACAATCGAAGAATTTAATAAACTCGACGCTGCCATTGCAAAAGCAGAACTGATCAAATGCTGCGGCTCCGATCGTTGGGCAGGACAATTAGCAAAGAAACGTCCTTTTCAGTCTGTGAAAGAATTGATAGAGACTTCAGATGAAATCTGGTGCTTCATGGCCAAACCTGATTTCCTCGAAGCATTTTCTCATCATCCGAAAATCGGTGACATGGCATCGTTGCAAAAGAAATTCGCTTCTACACAAGCCTGGGCGACAACAGAACAATCGGGTGTTCAAAATGCCAACGATACAACGTTGCAAGCATTATCAGCCGGAAACGCAACCTATGAAAAAAGGTACGGCTATATCTTCATCGTTTGCGCCACCGGAAAAAGTGCAACTCAAATGGTAGCGTTACTGAACGACAGACTTGAAAATGATTCTGAAAGAGAATTACAGACAGCAGCGAACGAACAAAATAAAATTACACATTTACGTTTGAAAAAATTATTTGCATGAGCCAATTAACAACACACATTCTCGATACAACTATAGGCAAACCCGCCAAAGGCGTCCTGATTACATTATATAATCATGAAAACGAATTGATCGCTAAAGGCATCACCAACGACGACGGACGAATAGCAGACCTACTCAAGCAAGATGAAATTCTCCCAACAGGAGCATACAAACTAATCTTCGAAACAGCGTCCTATTTTGCCGGACAAAAAATTAAAACATTCTACCCAAGAGTAACTATAGAATTTGAAATAACAGATCGAAGCCACTACCATGTTCCTTTGTTGTTGAATCCTTATGGTTATTCGACATATAGGGGGAGTTAGCCCCCTACTGTATACAGTACACAGTAACTGTTACTGTAAACTAAAGTACACTGTAACAGTAACTGTGTACAGTATACAGAATTAAAAAAAGTAAACTGTAAGAGTAACTGTGTACAGTATACAGAATTAGGTATCAAGAAATAGGATTTAGACAATAAACAATATAAAAAAGCACGTTACCAAATTTTATTTATTTTCAGACCATGAATTAATTCATGGTCTGAAAATAAATAAACGTTCACCCATCACATGTCACCAACTGACAACTACAAAACTAACAACTAACAAACTGAAATGAATCAATCCCTCCCCACCACCACCGTAGATTCTGTAATGGACGAACTGCACAAAGCGAATATGGCTTTTCAGCTGATGTATCCGGGAGAATCAGCAGAGAGACAACCGGTTCATACCGTATATGGCGGAGCGAATCTTTTTAAATCCGATACAACAAAAAAAATGGGACTGGCTGCATTAAAAAGCTTCACAGTCAATGCACCAAATTTTGTTGTGCTAGCAAAAGTACTCGGACTAAAAGGTCAACATACTTTTCCTGAGAATCTAAGTGAAATCGAAGCGCTGGAAAAACATCTAGCTTCAATGAATGATGTTGATCGTAAGAGCGAATGGGGTTGGCTTGCATACACAGTTTACAATAAAATCAAAGCCAAACTTGAGAACGAAGGTGTGGAAGATTTTCGCATCGACTTTGAAGATGGTTTTGGAAATCGACCCGATAAAGAAGAAGATGAAACTGCAGTGAATGCAGCACAGGAACTTGCAAAAGGAATGAAAGAAAAAACTATTTCTCCGTTCATTGGTATTCGCATAAAACCATTTACGGAAGATTTAAAATTCAGAGGTGTTCGTACACTCGATATTTTTCTGACAACACTATTGAATCAAACCGGAGGAAAACTACCGGAAAATTTTGTAGTCATGCTACCGAAGGTGACGATACCACAACAAATTGAGGCGCTTGTAAAATTATTCGAAACGTTTGAATCCATATACAAACTTCCGGCTAATACGTTGAAAATGGAAGTGATGGTAGAAGCCACACAAGCAGTCATGGATGCAGATGGGAAAAATCCGCTGCTGAGTTTGATCCGCGCCGGAAAAGGTCGATGCATCGCTGCTCACTTCGGAACATACGATTATACAGCATCGTGTAACATTACTGCGAAGTATCAGACGATGGATCATCCTGTTTGCGATTTTGCACATCACATGACACGCGTTGCATTAGGCGGGACAGGCATCATGCTTTCCGATGGCGCAACGAATGTTATGCCGGTTGGACCGCACCGTGGTGACGCACTTACTCTCGAACAAGAAATGGAAAATCGTGAAGTCGTACACAAAGCATGGAAACTTGGTTACGGACATACAATGCATTCATTGATCAATGGATTTTATCAGGGTTGGGATTTACATCCTGCTCAATTACCGATGCGATATGCAGCAACATATGTATTCTTCCTCGAGAGTTATGAAGATGCAGCCTTGCGATTGAAAAACTTTGTTGACAAAGCAGCGCAGGCAACATTGTCGGGAGATGTATTTGACGATGCAGCAACCGGACAAGGATTACTCAACTACTTCCTTAAAGCGATGAACTGCGGAGCCATTACAGAAAAAGAAGCAATGGTTACAGGATTGACGGTTGATGAAATTCGCAGCAGATCGTTTTATCGTATTCTCACAGCAAGAAGAAAACAAGTGGTTGGTTCCAACTAAGCATAAATATCATAGCATCAAATTAAAAAATGGCAGGAACCACTTTCACCTTACTGGTACTTTTAGTTATAACGATCATTGCAGTCGTACTCTATTACGCAAGTTCCGAAAAGATCAACTATCCGGAAAGCGAATTGAATGATGCAAGAAAAGAAATCGTCTACACCAGAAACGTGATGATTTTTATGGCAGGATTAATTGCCGCAATTTACATAGGCTATGAAGTAACAGCATACTTTAAATTGGAAGCGCATGTGCTGGACTGGCTGAATCTCATCGTCAGATGGGCGCATGTTGTCTTAGGTATTTCGTGGATAGGCGCCTCCTTCTATTTTATTTTCCTCGAGAACAGTTTGAATCGAACAGACGGACTACGCGACGAATTAGCCGGAAATCTATGGGCCATTCATGGCGGCGGATTTTATTATGTAGAAAAATACAAAGTAGCACCAACATCAATTCCAAGAACGCTTCATTGGTTTAAGTTCGAAGCCTACTTCACCTGGCTCACCGGATTTTTATTGATGACACTTGTCTACTACATGAATGCTAAAGCGTTTATGCTAGATCCGGGAGTCAGCAACATCAGTGCATCTACTGCAGTGATCATTGGCATTGGAACGTTATTAGTTGGCTGGGTCATTTACGATTTGATGTGTAAATCGCCGCTGCTAAAAAAACCAAAACTGTTTGGCCTCATCGGACTTGTCATTGTTATTTTCATTTCATGGTTTCTCAGTCATTACCTCAGCGGACGCGCAGCCTTTATGCACGTTGGTGCATTACTCGGAACCATTATGGCAGCGAATGTATTCTTCACTATTATTCCCTCTCAAAAAGCATTGGTTGCCGCTGCAAAAG
>JAYSPU010000205.1:0-3144 GCA_043721935.1 Bacteroidota bacterium
CGCTTATTTGATAGTTAATTGTTGATGGATTTTATTTTAACCGGAAACATTATCGGGAAAAGTTATCCTTTATGAATTGATCAGAATTATTGGTCGATGAATTTGCCTTTCAGGTAAACTGTTCAATCCTCGGAGACATCTTCTTTAAAGTGTTTTTGAAGAAAACTTCCGGTGTGTTAAAAAAAGAAAGAGGCTGTCAATATATACTATTGAGACAGCCTCTTTTTATAATTTAAGCGTTTTACTTTAGCTACGCTTACTCAGCTTCTTTACAAAGCCCAACAATTTCATGGAAGACATCATGGATCTTTGAAAGGAAGCCTGTAATATCACTATCACTTGCTTTGGCTTTTATCATTTTATCCAAATCTTCTGTCATGGTGTACAAGCGAGTAGTTGCGTCCTTCATTTTCTCCTTATCCAGTTTTTTTGGAATTTCAGATTTAACCAATACCAATGCTTTTGCAAAAAGTTCCCCTGAACGTTTTTTAATCGGCTCTAAATTTCCTTCCTCACTTGGATGAAAAGTTTGGGACATTACGGTATGAAATTCTTTAAGTGCAGGCCAGGAATCCATAATACTTTTAGGCTTTTCCTTTTCTTGTGCTGTAGCTGTTAAGCCAATCATGAGTAGAAGAGACAATACTAGTTTCATAATGTGTAGTTTGGATTTTTAGTGGCTGCAATTTACAAAATCCGTTTGATTTATAAGTAAAAGTCAGTGTCTTTATTTAAATTGTAATTTTCTTTTATCTAATCCATTTTCTGTTGTTTTAAGAGACAAAATGCTGCTCTTTTTTTGCTTCAGAGAAGCAGAATTCAATAATGGAATCTAGGTCAATTAAAAAAAGCATTATGGAAAACACCCTTGTCTCTGAAGTAAATGTAAAAATTGACGCCCCTGTTGAAAAAGTCTGGGAAGCTTTAACAGATCCTGAAATGATCAAAAAATATTTTTACGATACAGTCATACGTACTGACTGGATCCCTGGAAATCCCATTAAATTTACAGGAGAATTTCAGGGTAAAAAATACGAAGACAAAGGAACTGTAAAAGCAATTGAGCCATTTTCATTAATTCAGTATAACTATTGGAGTTCCATGTCGGGCTTGGAAGATTGTGCTGAAAACTATTCGAATATCACATATAAGCTTACAAAGTATGATGGTGGTACACTATTAACAGTAATTCAAGACAATATCAAGAGTGAAAAACTGAAAGAACATTCAACTGAAAGCTGGAAAACCGTAATTGACAATCTGAAACAATTAATTGAAGCATAAGGATTACAATACTAAAGGTTCAGAAAATTTTAATCAAATTAACAACTAATACTTGCATAGAAATATAACTATCTTGCAATTCAAACGAATAAACACACAACCAATCATGAAAAAAAATCTACTTGCAGTATTCCTGTTGTCAATTGCATGCCAAACTATACATGGACAAGTTACATTGACGACAAATGCTTTACCACAAATTGGAACTATTACAGTTCAATTATCAGACAACTCAACCATTTCTTCACAAACCATCAGCGCTCCGGGTGGCAATCAGACATGGAACTTCTCTACTGACTGGATTACAACTGATACCAATTTCACAGAATATGTAGCTGCTTCAACATTGACGGGAAATAATAACTTCCCTTCTGCAAATCTGGGAGTGATGTACACTGTTTCAGGTGGCGATTTCAATATCTTTTATGAGACAAACTCGAATGGATTATATCTTTCGGGGATTTACCAAAACTTTCCGGCATTTTTAGAGGGAATCATTACTTCAACAAACAACCTCCAACTGCCGGTTCCATTTTCAATGGGTTCAGACATCACTTACACAAGCCGTACAGTTTCTGTCTCAATCTATGACATAAACTTTATGATTCCTGCTGACATGACTATTTCAAATCAAACGAACCGTATCAGTGCAGATGCATGGGGGAGCCTTACTACGCCTTCTCAAACGGCAAATGTGCTTCGTATGAGAACTCAATTGCTCGGAAGTGTTGATTCAGTTTATACTGACACTACATATACCGGATCTAATTTTGTGTTCGATAATACTTCCAACACTACTCCCGATTCTCATGTGAATTATCTATTTCTTTCAAATACTCCGGGAGGCTTTGTTATGTCTTTATCTGCTGATACTGCTACGGGTGATGTGACATTATCATCCTATACAGACAATTCAATTACCAACGTTCAGGATTTAAATACTACAGCTACGGTTTCTGTTTATCCAAATCCGGTTGCATCAACCCTTCATTTTAATATGGATGGACAAACAGGCTCAAGTTTGGTGATCATGGATGTCTCAGGAAAAAAAGTATTTGACTATAACATTAAAGGTATAAATCAACTTTCAATAGCTACAAGCACTTTCGCAAATGGCATATACTTTTATCAAATTCTAAACAATCAATCCCAACCAATAAAAAGAGGTAAGTTTATTGTTCAAAATTAAATAAACGTTACAAAAAAAAGAGGCTGTCACAAAAGTACATGTTGACAGCCTCTTTCATTTTTTAACACGCTGAAGTTTTCTCCAAAAGCACATTAAAATAGTTATCTGATTATTATTAGTGGATGATCTTATCAGAAACTGTCCCCGAGGATTGAAAAGTTTACCTGAAAGGGAAATGGACAGACCTTAAATTCTGATCAATTCATAAAGGTTAACTTTAACCGATAAAGCTTCCGGATAAAATAAAATCCATCAACAATTAACTATCATATAAGTGATTGTATGTTTTTTTTGAAATTGAGTTCTTTGATCATTTAATTGAATTGCCTCGAATTGGGGTTCATGCAAAGGGGAAAAACCAGGGGAAAAATTGCATGGCAAAAGCCTCACAACGGCAGATTTTCGACATGTTTGAGAGATAGAAATTTCGTAATTAGGGAGAAAAATTTTGATCATCTAATCAAGATATATTCATCCCCGGGGCGAAATATGCTTAATAATGAACCTTGTTTTTTTCAGTTCACTCTCAAGTTTTTAAACTAGCCTCTTTTTATTTAGAATCTTATCCGGGAAAAATAATTTGATTATTCAATCAAGTTTCATTCATCCCCGGGGCGAACTATGCTTATTAAAAACATGATATTTTTCATTTCAATCTCACGCTTTTAAAA
>JAYSPU010000206.1:0-5863 GCA_043721935.1 Bacteroidota bacterium
AGACGAAACCAATGATGCCCGGATTTCAGATTCTGTACAAACTGCATTTTTCGAAGGACATGGAGAATGTACCACTGAAATTCAACTTGAGGCAGAAACCATTCAAACAATTTTTTCTAATCGATTTGAATTAGATGGTATCACCTTCGAAGAACCAAGTACTCAATTGTTCAGTTTTAATAATCCTTTTGGCGCTTGTAAAAACTGTGAAGGCTTCGGTTCTGTCATCGGGATTGATGATGATTTGGTAATTCCGGATAAATCACTTTCTGTTTATGATGGA
Source organism: Bacteroidota bacterium (assembly GCA_043721935.1). GTDB lineage: Bacteria > Bacteroidota > Bacteroidia > AKYH767-A > 2013-40CM-41-45 > JADKIH01. The sequence goes on from JAYSPU010000206.1 coordinate 284, forward strand.
GCAATTGTTTGCTGGCGAGGAGATAAAATGAAAGAATGGAATGAGGAACTTATTAAAAAAGCCTACAAGTTTGATTTCCCTATTCATCGTCCCATTTACGATTTGACTCCTGAACAAAGAGAAATGCTTTGGAATGGTAATTCATACTTTAAAGGAATTAACGATTTTTTTGTTTGGGTTGAATCTCAATCGTATAAAATACAATACCGTGTTATGCTATCCCGCTACAGAGGTCGGACATCATGCCCGGATTGTCGGGGCACTCGTTTAAGAACGGATGCAAATTATGTAAAGATAGCAGGTCGTTCGATTACTGATGTTGTGTTGATGCCTGTAAAAGATGGACTGACTTTTTTCAAAAGTCTAAAGCTCTCTGAACAGGAATTGCAAATTGCAAAGCGCATTCTATTGGAAATAACAAACCGTCTTCAATTTCTATCTGATGTAGGTTTAGGTTACTTGACTTTAAATCGTCTATCCAATACGTTAAGCGGAGGAGAATCACAACGTATAAATCTTGCTACCTCTCTTGGAAGTAGTCTTGTAGGCTCTATGTATATTCTTGATGAACCCAGCATTGGATTGCACCCGAGAGATACAAGTCAAATGATTCAGGTTTTAAAATCGCTACGTGATGTCGGTAACACACTCATCGTAGTGGAACATGAAGAAGAAATTATGAAGGAAGCGGATCAGTTAATTGATATTGGTCCTGAAGCCGGAAGCCATGGTGGAGAATTAATTTTCCAGGGAACGTTTGAAGAGATATTGAAAGACGAAAAAAGTTTTACCGGAAAATATCTAAGTGGAAAAGAGCAAATACCTCTACCCTATCATCGTCGGTTTCCTTCCGGTCACATTCAGATCGAAGGGGCGCGTGAAAACAATTTGAAAAATCTAAACATTCGTTTTCCATTGGGTGTGATGACCGTTGTAACAGGTGTTAGCGGCAGTGGTAAAACGACGCTGATAAAGAAAATACTTTATCCTGCGTTGAAAAAAATTCACGGTGGATATGGTGAACAAACCGGATCGTTTGATAAAATTTCCGGCGACTACAACAAACTTACGGCAATAGAATTTGTTGATCAAAATCCGATAGGTAAATCGTCTCGCTCCAATCCTGTTACGTATGTAAAAGCGTACGATGAAATTCGTTCATTATTTTCTGAACTACCATTGTCAAAGGCGAGAAAATATAAACCTTCTCATTTTTCTTTTAATGTGGAAGGCGGACGATGTGAAGTTTGTGAAGGCGAAGGTCAGGTAACAATTGAAATGCAATTCATGGCAGACATTCATTTAGTATGTGAAAATTGTCATGGAAAACGTTTCAAACAAGAAATACTGGATATTGAATACAAAGGCAAAAACATCTCTGACATATTGGATATGACCGTAGATGATGCAATCTATTTTTTCAATCCGCTTATTAAAACAGCAAGACCGGATCAGAAAATTGCCGGTAAATTAAAACCACTTGCTGATGTTGGACTTGGATACATTAAACTAGGACAATCGTCAAATACACTCAGTGGCGGAGAAGCGCAAAGAGTTAAACTTGCCTCTTTTTTAAGTAAAGGAAATCAGCACGATCATACCTTGTTCATTTTTGATGAGCCCACAACCGGACTCCATTTTCATGACATACGGAAACTCCTACAATCGTTTGACATGTTGATTGCACAGGGAAATAGTATTGTCATCATTGAACACAATGCAGAGATAATAAAATGTGCCGATTGGGTCATTGACCTGGGTCCGGAAGGTGGTGATGAAGGAGGTTATGTGTTATTCGAAGGAACCCCGGATGATATTCCCAATTGCAAGGCTTCTTATACCGGTCAATTTCTGAAATCCAAACTTCAAATCGGCAAAAAGATAAATAGTTAATATGCTGCTCCTCATGTTTTTATACTGAAAAGACTGGGCCACTACTTCTTCATTACAGAACATAAGCTGAAATAGTTGAATTATATACGTAGCAATTATTGCACATATGAATATTTTTCTATTTTTGCTATGAACGAAACAAATGAAGATTTATGTCAGATCAACACAATCAGCGTGAAGAGGTTTTTTCAAAATCGGTTAGGGCAGGAAAACGTACTTACTTTTTTGATGTAAAAAGCACAAAAGCAAACGACTATTACCTCACGATTACGGAAAGTAAGAAACGAATTGGAGACGATGGATCACCATTCTTTGAAAAGCATAAAGTCTTTTTGTATCGGGAAGATTTTCAAAAATTCGTAGACGGATTGAATGAAGCTATTCATCATGTCGGCTCCATTAAGCCTGAAACGCATATGAACGGATCAGAGATGAATTCTATTCATTCTGAAAAAACTGTAAATACTGACCATTCTGAAAACCACATTCCTGAAAGCAGCAATCCTTTTAGCGATGTGAATTTTGAAGACTTAGGTCAATAATCAGATTCTACTTCTCGCCTTTCCTGCAAGTATTCTTTTTTAAGAAAATGAAATTTCAATCTAAGGAGGTTATTTCCTTTGAAGTGAACGTTTTTGTTCATTGTACACTCCTTTACCTGCAGGTTTCAAGACACACATGATGTAATCAAATCGCATTGCTGTATATTTACAGTTCATTAAATTATCACTTTATAATTTCAATATAAATCATCTCTAGCTAACTAAAAAAATAATCTATCATTATGATTAGAAAATCAACAGCCGTTTGGATCGGTTCAGGAAAAGAAGGAAAAGGAACAGTATCATCACAAAGTGGAGTTCTATCAGACGCACAATATTCTTATAAGTCAAGATTTGAAGAAGGTATCGGTACTAATCCGGAAGAATTAATAGCCGCTGCACATGCAGGTTGTTTTTCTATGAAACTATCCTTTATCCTTGGTGAAAAAGGGTTTACTCCTGAACGTCTTGAAACCCAATGCAAGATTACACTTGAAAGCGGAGTGATTTCAAATTCTCATTTAGAAGTAAAAGGAACTGTTCCGGGAATTACCAATGAAGTATGGCAGGAATGCGTAAAAAAAGCGGAAGAAACCTGTCCGGTTTCAAATGCACTAAAACTGAAAATTTCTTCTGAAGGAATTCTGGTTTAATCTCCTTTATCATTGAAGAAGTGTAGAAACATTGGGATTTGTAACACAAATACCCAAAGTATTATTAACACGTTGATTTTATTGGTGTTGGTAACTTTAACCAGGAAACGGAGCGTAAAACCTTTATTTTTGCATTTTGTAGTACAATCCAAATATGCAAATTACGTATTATGGTCATTCTTGCTTCCTGGTTGAAGTAAGCGGAAAGAAACTTCTTTTTGACCCATTCATTAGTCCTAATCCTCTCGCATCGGGTATCAAACTCGAAGATATAAAGGCGGATTTTATTCTGGTTACGCATGGTCATTGGGATCACATTGCAGATCTGGTTAAAATAGCTTCACAAACAGATGCCACTGTAATTTCAAATTTTGAAATTACAACATGGGCTGAAAAACAGGGAATTAAAAAAACGCATCCGATGAATATCGGTGGACATTGGATGTTTGATTTTGGTAAAGTTAAATGTGTTCAGGCTGTTCATTCGAGTAGTCTGCCGGATGGTTCGTATGGAGGAAATCCGATGGGATTTCTTATCGAGTCGAAAGAAACGCATTTCTATTATGCAGGAGATACAGCCTTGCATTACGATATGAAATTAATCGGTGAGTTCAAACAAATGCATTGTGCATTCTTACCTTTAGGAAATAACTTCACAATGGGAATTGACAATGCAGTTATCGCTTCCGGATTTATCCGATGCGACCGGATTATCGGCATGCACTACGACACATTTGAAGCAATAAAAATTGATCATCAGGAAGCAAAATTGAAATTTGAACATAGCGGCAAAGAATTGCATTTGATTCCAATCGGAGCAACAATTGAGCTATAAGTTAACGCTAAAACGAAAGAACATGTCTAAAGTAATCGCAATTGCTAATCAAAAAGGTGGAGTTGGAAAAACAACGACAGCAATGAATCTTGCTGCCAGTTTAGCTGTGTTGGAATATAAAACCCTTTTGATCGATAGCGATCCTCAGGCCAATGCAACTTCGGGAGTTGGATTTGATCCTCGGACAATTAAATCGAGCATTTACGAATGCATCATCAATGAAGCCGAAGCAAAAGATATCATATTAAAAACCGAGACACCAAATCTGTATCTGCTTCCCTCTCACATCGACCTTGTCGGAGCTGAAATTGAAATGATTCATTTGCCGAACCGGGAACAAAAAATGAAAGATGTTTTGTCAACTCTTCGTGCAGATTATGACTTCATCATCATCGATTGCTCGCCTTCACTCGGACTTGTCACAATCAATGCGCTGACAGCAGCAAATTCGGTAATTGTACCGGTACAATGCGAATACTTCGCTTTGGAAGGTCTGGGAAAACTATTGAACACAATTAAAATTGTTCAAAACCGTTTGAATCCCGATTTGGAAATAGAAGGAATTCTATTGACGATGTATGACTCCAGACTCCGTCTTTCAAATCAGGTCGTTGAAGAAGTAAAAACGCATTTTCAACAAATGGTCTTCGATACCATTATACAACGAAATACAAAATTAGGCGAAGCACCAAGCTTTGGCCAAACTATTATCATGCACGATGCAAGTAGTAAAGGTTCCATTAACTACCTTAACTTAGCTCGTGAAATTCTTCAGAAAAATAATCTGACGAAGATCAAAGAAGCAGATAAAAAAATTCCGGTAACAGATGAGCACTAAGCGAACCGCTTTAGGCAGGGGATTAAGCGCCTTGTTAGAGAATGCAGATACAGATGTCACAACCAAGAACACCAATGTTCAGGGAACGAATGGTGTCTTAGGAGGAGTGGCATTAATTCCATTAGATCAGATTGAACCCAATCCATTTCAGCCACGAACTGAATTCGATCAGGAAGCATTAGCTGAATTATCCCGCTCCATAAAAGAGCAAGGAATCATTCAGCCGATTACTGTTCGTAAGATGGGTTATGATAAATTCCAGATCATTTCAGGAGAACGTCGTTTTAAGGCTTCTAAAATGGCCGGATTGACGTCCGTTCCTGTCTATGTCAGAGTTGCAAATGATCAGGGCATGTTAGAAATGGCCTTGGTAGAAAACATTCAACGTAGAGATCTGAATGCACTGGAAATTTCCATCAGCTATAAACGATTGCTTGACGAATGTTCGTTGACACAGGAAGAATTGAGTGATCGCGTAGGCAAAAGCCGTAGCTCTGTCACCAATTTTTTGCGTCTGTTAAAATTACCACCTGAAATCCAAGCAGCTATTCGTGATGAAAAAATCACCATGGGACATGCACGCGCAATCTTAGGGGTAGAAAACATTGACAAGCAATTGATGATTTACAAGGAAATCCTTGACAAACAATTAAGCGTTCGTGATGTAGAAGAATTAGCTCGTACAACAGGGAATCATTCGACAAAAGAAAAAAAATCAAAACGTCAAAAAGAACAACTTTCATTTGAGTTTAATAAAATTCAAAATATTCTTACCAGTCATTTTGGTGCAAAAATTCAATTGCAACGTGCAAAGAATGG
>JAYSPU010000207.1:0-3314 GCA_043721935.1 Bacteroidota bacterium
ACTGTTAATCCGCCAATACCGGAATCAAAAATGCCAATAGGCGCATCAACAGAATTATTTTTTTTCATAAGTGTTACAAATCTATTAGTAGAGAAGGTGCTTTCAATTCAAAGCTAAATATCTGAATCTATTCTTAAATCTTTTATCAGATGGAAGTAAGTTTTCAAGAAACCGTTAACCGCAAACATTCGATGATAGGTCAGGTCTTAAACCAACCCGCATACATTTTATAATTATCCGGTAAACGATCCAGTAATGCACGCTGCTCGTCAGTAATCGGTTTTACTTTCCGGGCAGGAGTTCCGGCATAGAGGAAGCCACTTTCAAGCACCGTGTTTTCCAACACAATTGATCCGGCCGCGACGATAACATACGATTCAGCCACGACATGATCCATCAGAATAGCGCCCATGCCAACGAGCACATTATTATGCAATCGACAACCGTGAATAATGGCATTGTGACCAATACTGCAACGGTCGCCAATGACGGTTTTCGCTTTTTGATAGGTACAATGAACGATTACACCATCCTGGATATTTACCTCATTGCCAATCCGAATGCTGTTAACATCACCGCGGATGACAGCATTGAACCAGATCGAACAATTATCGCCCATGACTACATCGCCCACGACAGTAGAATTGGGAGCTAGGTAGCAATCGGCCCCAAAACGTGGTTCAATTTTATTTACCGTAAGGATGAGTGGCATGGTGGATGTTTTTTGCAATTAATGTTGTAAATTTAGACTTTCAAATTAAAGATGCGAACGATACAACAGCTCCTTATAATCGGGTGTTTATTTCTGGCTTTTGGGTGTAAAAAGCCGGAAGAGTTTCCGATCACTCCTGCAATAGAACTCAAAGAGATTTACAGTGAGCGCGATACGGGAAATTACGATCAAGACGTAATCGTTGTGTTTAATTTTACTGACGGTGACGGTGACATTGGATATTACGCTCCGGAAACGGGATTGAACGATCCGATATTTGATACACCCGGCGGACAATATTACAATAATTTTATTGTCGCTATATGGAGAAAAACAAATGGTGTGTGGGAAAAAGACACCGTTGCAGCTAACGGAGATCCGCTTGATATAAGTGCCCGGCTTCCTTACTTGACTCCAACCGGTAAAAACAAAGCATTGAAAGGTGAAATAAAACGAACCTTACCGGTAGATGCCGGCTTGCGTAATGATACTTTTCGTTATGATATTTTTATTTATGACCGCGGATTACATTCCAGTAATGTCGTTACAACGCCGGAGATAATTCTTCGCACCCGATAATTTTTACATGAACTGAAAATTGCCTTCCGAATAAAAGGAGTCCTTATTTTCCTGAGTGATATTTTGCCAGATATTCTTGCTCCGTTTGTCCGGGAGTTGGATGCATTGTCGCTTTTATTTGTAATGCATGAAAATCCATGATGGACGAATAGCCTGATAGGCAAATCACTTTTTTGGATCGGCACAAAACGTCCAGTAACAATTCGTCGTTCAAGTGAGGAAAAATAGTAATGAGGTTGTCATGTATAATTTCATGTTTACCCGGAAGTCCGGAAACAACAATAGCTTTCCAATTATTTTTTTTTGCATCGTCTATACATTGTTGCTGAAAAAAAGTACGATGTGGTTCAGGTCCGCTGATGAGATAGGTGATATCAATATTTTTTTCTTTCAACTTTAATGGAGAATCAAACCGACTTAACGAACCAATAAATATTACACGATCATCAACCGGATATTTATGAGACAAATCACCACTCAGATTTTCAGATCCTGCATAATCGGGAACCCAGCATTCATCAAATTTATTCAGCCGCTTTTTTATCCAATAATGAACAGTGCTTTCAGCAAAAGAAAAACCTGCAGGCATTTTTAACATCAACTGATGAGTAATGATAATTGATTTTATTTCTTGATGATAAAATCCATAACAGTTATCAGAGATGATCACATTCGGTTTTAGAATTTCAACTTGTTTCTTCAGCCAACTATTTTCTTTTCGGATTGAAGAAACGATGGACGGCACGTTTGATAAAATGGAAAAAGCAACAGGAAGCGTTATTGAATAGCGAATGTGATAGCCCGGTTTTTCAATGATTGTAAGCGAAGGAAAATAGTTTTTCAAAAAACGCAGAGCATTTCCCGAGGAAGCTATTATCACTTTGTTTTTCTGAATCAACTTTTTAATGACAGGCACACTACGACTGGCATGACCTAATCCCCAGTCCATTATGCCGAAAAGAATCGTTTGACCCTGAACATCAGTCAGATTTTCAAATTTAAAGGATAGAGAGGAGGCAGTGGAATTCAAGGAGAAGATAAGATAGATGGTTTAAAAATATTGAATTTTTCGGGGAATCCCATTCGCTTCTAAAAACGTTCGTAAGGTACATAGAATGTGTACTTTCGCATTTTATAAGCAAGAAAAGTATGGGAAAGGACAAATTAAAGCGATTCAAAGAGAACGATACCTTCACAAATCTTATTCAGCAAAAGCCGGAGTGGCCAATGTCGGATCATGAATTGAAAGGAAAGTGGAATGAAAAATTTTTCAAAAATCAGCAACCGATTGTGCTTGAATTAGGCTGCGGTCGTGGAGAATATACTGTTAATCTTGGCGAACTTTTTCCGGAAAAGAATTTCATCGGTATCGATTGGAAAGGAGCGCGTCTTTGGCGAGGAGCAAAGACTGCTTTTGAAAACAAGATGCTGAACATTGGTTTTTTGAGAATTCAAATTCAAAACATCGAAAAGTTTTTTGCAAAAGACGAAGTAGATGAAGTGTGGATTACTTTTCCTGATCCAAGAATGGAAAACAATCGAGAGAATAAACGAATGACATGTCCTCGCTTTCTGAATGCCTACCGAACATTTGTAAAAGAAGATGGCATCATCAATTTAAAAACAGACAGCAAAGCGTTTTACGACTACACACTTGAAATGATTGCTGAACAAAAATTGCCCATCTTTCTGCAAACAGACAATCTCTATCAATCAGAATTAGTGAATGAAGTCTTATCCATCAAAACCACTTATGAAAAAATGTGGTTGAAAGACGGAGCAAAAATCTGTTATCTTCGGTTTGGATTGAATCCAATACAGTAGTGTGTAGTCAGTATTCCGTATATTGAATTATGATACTTGGTTCCTATTTCCGACTTCAGAATACTGAATAGAAAATACTGACTACTAAAATAACCTGAATATGAACCGCCACCTTTCCATCTTTCTTCTCTCAATTTTCACCGGATTATTTTCAACAGCACAGCAACCGGAATTGGTAGGTTACTGGCATAATTGGAAT
>JAYSPU010000208.1:0-6660 GCA_043721935.1 Bacteroidota bacterium
GAAGACGACATGATCCTGGGAAACCTGATCAAGAAGACGCTTGAAAAAATGGAGAATGTTGAAGTTACACACTTCACTACTCCGGAAGATTGCTTGAACAATCTGCAACAAAATCCGGACATTATCACGATTGACTACATGTTACCGGGAATGGACGGAATTGAATTGCTTGCAAAAATCAAAAACTATAATGAGAATATCCAATGCATAATGGTTTCAGGCCAGGATAAACTGGATGTTGTAATCGATACGTATAAAAAAGGTGCGGTAGATTATATAATGAAGAATGACAATGCACTTGTCAATCTTGAAAATTCAGTAAAACTAATAAGTAAGAGTGTTTACCTCAAACAAGAGAATGATTCATTAAAAGAACAAATCATTGACCGTAATAAATACACGCGAATATTAGGAAACAGCGGACCTGTATTAAAAACACTAAAGCTGATTCAAAAAGTCGAGAAGAGTAACATTATGGTTTTGGTCACCGGCCAGAGCGGTACCGGTAAAGAATTAGTTGCCCGTGCTATTCATTATAATTCACCTCGTGCAAAAAAACCTTTTGTAACCGTGAACATGGGAGCAATTCCAGAAGATTTGATTGAAAGTGAATTATTCGGTCACGAAAAAGGAGCATTTACAGATGCACGGGATAAACGAATAGGAAAGTTTGAAGAAGCCAATGATGGATCTATTTTTCTTGATGAAATTGGTGAAATGGACATTATGATTCAGACTAAATTACTTCGTGTGCTTCAGGAAAAAGAAGTTACCCGAATTGGTGGAAATAAAATTATTAAACTGGATGTTCGAATCATAGCGGCAACAAACAGGAATCTGGTCGAAGAAGTAAAACAAGGACGATTCAGAGAAGACTTATATTATCGTTTACAAGGATTTTTAATTCACCTTCCACCCTTGTTTGAACGTGGTGATGATGTCATTCTACTTTCAAAAAGTTTCCTTACTGAATTTTGCAAGGAAAACAGAATGCCACAAATTTCGATTAGCAAAGAAGCCATTAATTTTTTGATGGGTTATAAATGGCCTGGGAATGTTCGTGAATTAAAAGCTGTCATTGAACGAGCAGCAATCATGTCAGAGAACAATACAATTACTCCGGAAGATCTGGTCTTTTCAAGTCAATAAAAAACAAATAATAGATAGTTCAGCTTTTAACTTCACTAATAATAAAAACCTTCGATCACAATCGAAGGTTTTTTTTTGAAATAAACTTTATAGTGGCGTTAAGAACTTTGTTTGTCAAGCCGGTTTTTCATTTCTATCAAATTACAAAAACCCCCTGAATCTTACAGTTGTAATTGAACAGGACTCTACTGCTGACCTTTCGATGTCTCACGATCGTATATCTGTTATATAAAAACGGGCATTATGAGTAATCACAGGAAGAAGCAACGATTGTCGCCGAAAAACAGCCAAAAACAACAGGCGCGTCTGTATATATATGTAGGACTTTCCTGCATGGCCTTAACGATTTCATTGGTAGCAGTGATGCACTTCAGCACTACTCGCACAACTCAGGCACAGATAGAAAATAAGGACACATATAGTATTATAGAAGATCAGGTATTCACAACTGAAATGAGTTTACGCGCACCACAATTCAATTCCAATCAGCAAACGAATCCAACTGCTCTTTTTGCTAAACAATTGAAAGCAGATACACTTCATGAATAGCCTTTTGAAGATCAATCGAATGACAATTAACAACCGGAATAGGCAATTCAGTAGTTCCTATCCCCTATTTTCTATTCTTTGTTGTCTGTTTCTTACTGTTCAGGCATTAGCAGTTTCGAAAGTAACAATCAGTTCAGGTGATTGGAGCAATCCGATTATTTGGTCTCCCTCAGGAACTCCGGCAAGCGGAGATGACATCACTATTTCTTCGACACATATTGTCAATATAAGCTCCGATCAAAATTCAAAGAATGTTACGATTTCATCGAATGCCACTTTGATATGGACTCCGGGAAAACGACTGACTATTTCCGGAAGTTTTACGGTGAATGGAATAGCGAATATGAATGGCGGACTCATCACAATCGCAGTGGCCGGCCAACCATTTATTTTAGGAGCAGGATCTGTGTTTACCTGGAATCCGGGTTTCAGTACTGCAGCAGAGGCAACATTATTTACAAAAGGCGCTGAGAATTTTTCACCTACCAGTACACTGATTATAAAAAACTGGTTTAATTATTCTACTGCCTTAGGCACTTACGTTACCGGAAATTTCGGGAATCTTACTCTGAATTCACCCGGGCTTTCCAGTACTATTGTAGAATGGAATCAAAAGAATCAATTTCAGACACACAAAGTGTTGGGATGTTTAACGATTGATCAAGGATGGATTACACTGGACAAATCAGGATCAATATCAGTCACGTCAATAGGAAGTATAGTGTTGACCGGTATGAACTCTACACTTTATGGGCATAATGGAACTCATCCTTCCTCCTTTTCAATTGTAACAACATCCATTACAAATAACGGCGGAATTTTTTACGGTTTAAATGATGGAAATGGAAACGTTACGATTCACGTCATATCTAATTTTACAAATCTTGGAAATGTCAAAATAATAAACAACTCAGGAGTAGCAGGAGTATCCAATGGGAATGCAACATTTATTGTGGATGGCACTTACACTCAATTAACAGGTGATACACGAATCATTTATAACATCAGTACAAGCAACTCCGGAGTTTTTACCGCAGTTTTTGGAAACCTGATCACAAGCGGCGGAATTTTTATGGCACAAACCGGCTGTCATTCAGCAGGAGGAACAAGTACACTTACCGTTAACAACAATTTAAGTGTTAGTTTTCTAAGTCCGTTAGACAAATTCCGCGCAGCTTCTGTTACTTCCATTGGATCATTTGTAAATAATGCACAAATTATTTTTCAGGTAGGTGGCAATGTAAATTTGAGCGGATTGTCAACTGCAGAATTTACAACTTCATGCTCATCCGGCCCGGAACAATTTACAGTAGCCGGTGATTTTATTCAAAACGGAATTACGTGTAGTCTGAATTACGGAACAATAGCAGCATCACATACGGTTACATCAAATTTGAATACAGTAAACATTTCCGGAGGAACGTGCTACTGGTCGAGAAATAACAATTCAGGCTCACTATTAATTAATTCAACTCTGAAAATAAATGGTGGAACGACTGTTATCAAAGGAGGAACAGGCGTTCTATCAGCAAATATAAACGGAAGCATGACCATGAATGGAGGAAATTTTTTTCTACATTCTAACACCGGCATTCCGACTCCTAATCCGGTAATTGTTAAGTTAAATGGTACGTTAACACATTCAGGAGGAACTATCAATTTTGACAATAACAATTCTATTACTTCTGCTTCTCATCTATTAATACTGAATGGTGATAGTTGTTTATACAATGGCCCCGGCGTAATTACATGTGCTTTAGCAGGAACAGGAACAATCTTCGGAACAATTAAATATGCAAAAGCAGGAACAATGTATTTCAGCAGATCTGCAACGCATTTAATTGAACAAACAATCCAATCAATTGAGAACGGATGCGAAGTGAACGTCATTTCCGGATCTGTCCAGGTGAGTTCAAATGCAGGATCAAGCTTCAATGAATTAATAGTAAAAACAGGTGGAACCTTAGCGCTGAACAACGGACAAATTCAATCCAATGCTCAAAGTGTTTATTGTAATCTACGAGCAGACTCAGCTTCCACGATAAAAACCTACAAACAACAAGGCTTTTATGACGGGACAATTTACGCAGCATTAAATTCATCAGGCAATATGAATTATAATCTGGATCCAAATAGTATCGTTGAACAAAACGGATGGACAGATCAATTGATAACAGGACTTTCAGGCAGTTATAATTTAAATCAACATAAGTACGGCATCTTGCGAATCAACTTACAAGGAAACAGCACTACTGCTGCCGGTTTAAGTTTATCACAAACAATTGTTCGAACAGCTTTAGAATTAAACAAAGGCGAATTGAAGTTGAATGGCCACACCTTAATTATTGAAAATGGTTCAGGTGCTGCTATAAAGCGACAAACCGGATATATAAAAAGCGAAAGTAGTTTGCCAACAAATACCAGCACTATAAGTTGGCAACAAATCGTTTCAGGTATACACACTGTACCGTTTGGATTATCATCAACTGTTTATTTACCGGTTACTATCAATCCACTAAGCGGATATGGGAATACTATTACCATTTCAACACGCGCAACAGGACCTGACAATTTATCATATCCACCTTCCATCAATTTTATATCCACACCGTATACGACTGATAATATTATAGACCGCTGGTGGTATATCAATGGAAACGGAATCAACGCAGACTTAACGTTAACCTATTTAAGTTCAGAAAACACGTTACCATCACCATCATCTACCGGTCAGATAAGTATACTTCCGTATTCCACCAGCGGATGGGGAATGCCATCAAACAATTCTTCGCCCGGTCAGCTAATCGGAACCGGAACAGTCACTGCAAACAATCAGAATTTAAATTCACACTTTTTAATTGTCTCTTCTACAATACAATTACCAATCACTTTGATTTCCTTTAAAGCAGCTATTGAAAACGGTTTCGTTAAATTAAATTGGATCACCTCAACAGAAATTAATAACAACTATTTCAGCATTGAGAAGAGTACGGATGGAATCACTTTTCATTCAATTGGTGTTGAGCAAGGCGCAGGAAATAGTACATCAGAAAGGAGATATGAATTTACTGATCCCAACTTATGGTCAGGAAAAAGTTTCTACAGACTCAAGCAGATTGATTACGATAGCAGATACAGTTATTCCGATACTCAAATTGTCATCAACAGAGGAAAAGGCGGACAAGAAAACGAAATTATTTCTGTAATTCCAAATCCATTCCGATCAGAATTATATATCACCTTTTCATCTACAAGTCAGGCTACATTCAGCCTCTACAGCCAACTTGGACAAAAAGTTTATGAGTCAGAACAAGAGCCAATGGAAGGAGAACAAAACCTAATCATAAATCAGTTAGAAGATCTTGCTTCAGGAATTTATTTTCTGAATATGAGTATTGATGGAAAGAAATTTACACGAAAAATTATCAAGCAATAAGCTATAGCCATGAAAAGAAAAATACAACCGAAAGCACAGCAAAGGAACAAACTACGCAACAGGCTAATCATCGTAGCGGCTACTGTTTCATTTGTTGTGACAATGACGACAGGATTTTTAGTTTATTTGAATCTTGAGAATCTTAGCAAGACGAGAGCAGCAGGAAACAATCTTGAAGGAGCCGGAGGAAATCTTGGCAATGGAGATATCATTACAGAATTTACCTGGGAAAACGATCCTGTTTCCGGAGCTACTCTAGGACCGGACGGAATTAAAATCAGCAAGGATGCACATTCGATGGCCGGTGGACGGTCATCAACCGGAGGTATATCACCGGGTGGTAATGCTAAAAACATTGATCTGGAAATAGAAGGAACTGAATTATTTAATCAGGACGGAATAGACATCAGCATTGATTATCGAAGAAGTGAACGAAGTGGAAATTTCTTTACAAGAAATGGTTTTAATTTTGGAATTGAAAATGGACTACTTGTTATCCAATATCAGCTTGAAAATAAAAAAGGAAAAATTGAAAGTGTAAAAGAGAAAACTGAATTTGAAGTTCCCTCCGATCCTAACTATAGAACTTATCGATTCATTTACAATCCAACGAATGGAAACGCTGAAATCTTCGTGAACAATATTGTAATCTGGAATCGTCATCACGAAATTAACACACCATTATCATGGAAGAATGCCGGAAATGTTTTCATCGGAAAAGAGATGAATGGCGATGGTGTTGATCGTGCAATCCTTGACAACCTTGTCATTCGTACTTGTGGCAATGTTTCACCTTTAGCTGAATCCTTGTTGAACTTCATGTTAGAACCAAAACCGGAAGGCGTTTTAATTCACTGGTCAACTTCAATGAATGAAAAGGTAAATTACTTTACAATTGAACGATCTATCAATGGAGTAGATTTTGTAAACACAGGAACAATACCTGTTGATCCGGGTAAAACAGAAGGCGATGAATATGTTTATACTGACCGCACCTCTCCTACTACCGGAGTTGTTTTTTACAGACTACGTCAAACTTTTCAGAATGGGAAATTCGTTACACACGGACTTTCAGCTTTAAAATTTAAAACCAATAAAACACTTTCAATTGAAACCGTAAATCCGACTCCATTTAAAAGCTCCTTTGACATGTCCTATTTTCTTCCTAAGCCGGGTCGTGTATGGATTCAGTTGAGTGATATGAATGGAAAAATAGTGAACACTACTAGTTTCGAAGCACCACAAGGAAAAAACGTGCATGTATTCAAAGATGAAAAAAATCTGTCTAAAGGAATGTATACCGTTAATTTAATTTTCGATAGTAAAAAGGTATCGATGAGGGTGGAGAAGATATAGTTGGCAGTTGTGCAGTTGTCAGTTAGTCAGTTGTCAGTTGGTCAGTTCGTCAGTTGTCAGTTGGTCAGTTCGTCAGTTGTCAGTTTGTAGATGCCTAACTAATCAACTTATTTGTTCTGATGAGAAGGATAAAATTTATTGATACAAAAGGAAGAGGCGCTGTTCTTATT
>JAYSPU010000209.1:0-1931 GCA_043721935.1 Bacteroidota bacterium
AATGCCGGTGATATGGGAAATGCGCACAGTGAATTTATTGGTCCGCTTGCTGAACAAGGATTTCCCGGAATGATTGCCATGATTGTTTTTGTAGTTGTCGTACTTTATTGCGGTGCTACCTATTATTCAAAATCCAATCACGTCGAAAACAAAATATGGGTTCTGGGTATCATGTTAGGCTTAATCACCTACTTTGTTCACGGCACTTTAAATAATTTTCTCGATACAGATAAACTTGCTGTCCCTTTTTGGGGTTTCGTAGCAATGCTTGTCGCTTTAGATGTTTATCACAGAGAAGACGAGCCGGTAGAAAAATAAAAAAACCTAGTGTGATTATTTAAACCAGCAGGACAAAAGAGTGATGTCGTCTGTATACGGTCTTGCTTCCTTATATGCAGATAGACGAATGATCAATTCCTTATGTACTTGCGAAGGATCATTGCGTTGAATGTTTGTTGTGAAAAAATCTTTCAATCGCTCAGCTCCGAATTCATCTCCTTTCGCATTCTCAACATCCGTTACACCATCTGTGTAACAATGAAGTACTGCATTGTTCGGAATGAAAACTTTTCCACGATTGATAAAAGGCAATTCATCAAACATTCCCAATCCGGTTGCGCCTTCGTTAAGCAAATACACTACTTTTTCATGTATGAGAAATGGCGGATTGTGTCCGGCATTGATGTAATGTAATTCCCTTGTCTTCGAATTGTATTTTCCGATAAAAAAGGTGATGAACTTCTCTCCTTTAGCACTTTGAAAAACTTTTGTATTTAATGTTGCTACCATTTCTTCCAGAGAAGTTACATGGTGAACAAGTGCATGAAGGTTCGCTTGGAAATTTGACATCAACAATGCAGCAGGAATTCCTTTTCCCGAAACATCGGCCATGCAAAAAATAAATTCATCGTCATTGATCCCAATGTAATCGTAATAATCACCGCCAACTTCCTGATGAGGTAAATACGTTGCATGAATTTCTATGTCTTTGTTTTTAGGAAGTACTACAGGAAATAACATATTCTGCATTTGCGCAGCTAATTCCAACTCTTTTCTGATGCCGGCCTGTCTGATTTTCTCACTGGCCATGTTATTATTTTCAACTGCTACTACAATCAGGTTGGTGATCGTTTGAATGAACTGAATTAATTCATTTCGTTTCGGCAACACACTATTTGCTAATCCGCCAATCAGTGCATACGCCAGCAATTGATCTTTATGAAAGACAGGAAGTATCGTTTCGAATGTATTGACCCAAAGTTCAGTTTCAGTTTCAAGCTTGCGTAATTGGTTAAGTTCACCTATGATTCTATTCAAGTCTAGTTCCTGAAACGAATGATCTGTACCATACAACAACGGACATTTCCATTCACCTTCAAACACCAGCAAGGCAAGCTTTTCAACTTTCAGCTGACTGTGAATGACATGTTCATAAACATCCAGCAACTGTTTGGTCGAAAAATTATAATTGATGGCTTTGGTAATTTGCAACAACCAATGCAATTGTAATTTTTTTGTCTCCAGCTCCTGATAAACGTCCAATGTGGAAGGAGTCGATACTATATGCTTTCCGCCTGTTGCCACGATGATTAGATTTTACGTTTATTTAAAAGTTCCGGTAACTGCTTGAGTAATGCAAGTTCACGCATTTTATCCCGTGCTTCCTGCACAGGACTACCGAAATACGTCTTGCCTGCTTCGAGTGATTTGGGAATACCCGATTGACCCAGAACGATTGCTCCTTTTCCAATGGTCAGATCTTTTTGCACGCCGACCTGTCCCCAAAGAATGACATTGTCTTCAATGGTTACCACTCCGGCAATTCCTACCTGAGCAGCAAACAGACAGTTTTTTCCTATAACGGTATCGTGTCCAACGTGAACATGATTATCCATTTTTGTTCCTTCACCTATTACGGTGTCAGAAGAAAC
>JAYSPU010000210.1:0-44353 GCA_043721935.1 Bacteroidota bacterium
CATCCCGCATCCTTATGGAGTATGTCATCGATGTTTTTAAAGGTTTGTTCGAACATATAGTAATTCAATAATGCTTAAAGAGATAGTTGAGTTGGCTACTCTGTTGTTAACGTATAAATATTTTTTGCTATATAAATGATTTCTGCTAAATAACTTTAATAGGCTTACTAATAATCCGACAAGTTATAAAAATTCTAATAATAGAACGACCAAGTTGAACTAAGTTGACAAAGATAATTTCAATCCGGTTGAAAAAGAATAGAAAATGATCAAACGTTTTCTTTCCGAAATTCGAAAAAGATAATTATCCAATCAACTAAAGTAGTAATTTTTTAGTCGAATTTCATTCAGGTAAACCAAAAACATCGAAGTGATTAATTAAAGCAATCAAACACCTATATCATAATTAAAGAAATCAGTTTATTCAAAGAATAAAGAAAACAACGAAACTTAGAGTGAGGCGCAAATTCTATAAAGCAAGCAGGTCAATGCAATAAGCGAGTAGGCAACATGGAAAAAATCCTAATTGAAATTCTAAAGTATAGCAGCAAGATTTTCACCGAACCAGAATTAGAAAAGAAAGACAAGGCTAATTCGATTATTTGCGTTGCCACTTACTATAACATAATTGAAGTTATGAAAGACCGTCATATCTTCGACAGGTTTGGTTTTGACCTGCCCAAGCGAGCAAAGCCTGTAAAAAAGGTTCAGTTCGTTACAGCGGTAAAGGAGTGGTTTTATTGCTTTGCAAATACTGATTGGGTGGGGATTGAAGGGGAATTGACTCTTACAGGATTCACACCTCCGCCTTTGCTTATATCAATGCTTGAAAATAATGTTGACTTG
This sequence comes from Bacteroidota bacterium, assembly GCA_043721935.1. GTDB lineage: Bacteria > Bacteroidota > Bacteroidia > AKYH767-A > 2013-40CM-41-45 > JADKIH01. Next base: position 847 of record JAYSPU010000210.1, read on the forward strand.
AAATTAGAGTAGTAAAAATTGAAATAGTATTTTTATACCATGAACGATTCTGTTGGAAACGCTAAACTAATTATTGGCTATAATCTAATTTCAAATTCACTTAAACACATTTCAGAAGTTGAAAGAGGGATCAATTGTAAGTGCCTTTGTCCCGAATGCAAGAAACCTTTAATAGCACATCAAGGATTTATAAGAACGCCTCATTTTAAGCATCAAAGTAAGAGTTTATGTAAAGGAGGAAAAGAAACCGCACTCCATAAATACGGGAAACAAATTTTACTGGAAAATACAAGATTCCATTTCCCAACAATCGGTTTTATTGAATACACCCCTATCAAAAAAGAAGTTGCATTTGAAGGAATCATACCAGACGTTACTGCAAAATATTTCTCAGAGGATGGAAAGGAGCATTATTTATTTTTCGAAATAGTTGTTACAAATCCAGTCTCTAATGAGAAGCGTAATTTTTACAAGTTGGGCAAATTTAAAAGTGTTAGTATTGTTATTAATCATCTAATTGATTCAACTAACCAGAATATTATAGATTGTATATTATTAGAGAGCCCTAAAAAGGAGAAAATTTATTGGGAAGAAGAAATTGTGTTGGAATCACTACCAATGAGCACAAAGTCAAATGTTTTTAAAATCAAAGGTCCTGAAAAGAGCACTATTGACTTGGTAGTGCTTGGTAGTATTTTAGCAGTTTTTGTAGGAATAGTATATTTTATTTTAAATAAAAAACCGCCGAAGAAAAAAAGAAATAGTTTAAAATGAGTATTTCAGAAAATTTCGCCTATTACATAGTTAATTTATTAGCAAAATCCTTACACTTGAAAATAAATCCAACCTTTTTATGATTTGTATGTACAAAAGTATTACTTTCGCACCCAACATGCTCACCCCGCTTCCCGCAAGATCAGCGCGCTCAGGGTGGGCGTTTTATTTTCAGGTATATGCCACCAATTCCTTATAATAAACAGCCCCTTACATTTATTAATCAATTAAGCCAACTAAAAACACGTGGCCTAATTGTCAAAAATGAAAAAAAGGCCCTTCATGTTTTAGAAAAGGTTAGTTACTACAGATTGAGCGGATATTGGTATCCCTTATTGGAGGGAACCACTAGTTCAGATAAAGAAAAACATATTTTTAAAAAACAAGCTAAATTTGATACTGCTTTTAAACTATATTGTTTTGATAGAGAGTTAAGGCAATTAGTCCAAGCAGAGTTAGAAAAAATTGAAGTTGCAATAAGAGCTTCAATAATTTATCATTTATCTCAGCGCTCTGGCGCAATGTGGCTTTCTAACTCTTCGCATTTTAAAAGTGCAACTTCATATAACAAGTCTGTATTAAGCATCACAAATGAATTAGGCCGAAGCGATGAACAATTCATATCTTCATTTAAGCTTAAATATTCGGACCCACTTCCTCCAAGTTGGATGACATTAGAAATAACGTCATTTGGAACAGTTTCAATGTTATATAAAAATTTAAAATCTGGCAGGAGGGATATTGCAAATTCATTTGGACTTGATGATAAGACTTTTGCTTCTTGGCTACATGCAATTGTGTACCTTAGAAATATATGTGCTCACCATTCAAGGCTTTGGAATAAAGTTCTGAGTATAAGCCCGCGTATTCCAACAAGTCCTCGACAACAATGGCTTAGTAGTACTCCGCCCGCTGATAAAGCATTTATATACCTCTCCATGATTTCCTACTTGTTAAATCAAATCAATCCTCACCATAGATTTAAAGTAAAAGTAAGAAGGCTTTTAAGAAAATATCCGAACGTTGATATTACAGCAATGGGCTTTCCTTCAAATTGGAAAAATGAAATACTCTGGAAAACAGAAATCATTGATTTTTTACCGAGACGGATTAGAAAACTTTTTAGGTAATGCTATTAATAATTTACACAAATTTGAATTGAAAAGTGTACTTTCACTTTCGGGGTATTTACCTTCTCTTATGCATTGAATGCAACTTGAGTAATTGAGGATTTGAAAATTGAATAAAAAAATCATTAACCTTGAGCAAAGTGCCAATCATTGTATTCAGTTCGATACTCAAGAGGAAGCTCATACTGCGTTCCATCTTTTTCAGTAACTAAAATTGGAAGAACTACATTTGTACTTTTTGCATGATTGCCATAAAATAAATCAATCGCATTATTAAAAATTATATACTGATTATGTAACAATAGAGTATTATGAAAAATCTTAGCCCATTCATCAAATGTGATCACACTTAACTGCGATGCAGGATCACCTTTAATAAAATTATTCAAATGAATGTTTCGACCTAGAAAGGAGTAATTTGAATGTGCAATTGAATTTCTTATTTGAGTCTTGTAAGTTTCTTTTATAAAATCTTCTAAAAATGGCGAATATTTCCGAATTCGATTCCTGATCTTTTTCCTCCATATCTCTTGCCTAGTCCCATTTGCCTCTGCATCCCTTGAGGAATTTGAAATCTTAAAATACCAATCATATGACTCACCATATAATAATCGGGTCAATTGATAAAATCTTTTAATAAGTAAGTCCGCTTCCCAAACTTTTAAATAAATCAACATTTCCAGTTGAATAGAATGTTCTTCCTTAAAAATTAATTTCTCAATATCCTCTTTCTTTTCTGGTGACCAAACCAACTGATTAAGATATTCTGAATGAGTTAATGTATGAAAATTTTCCATTCTGTATTTGTGAATGAACTCATAATGTAAACCTTCAGACTGACCAGCTTGCCCTACCCCAATTACATGAGGATTGAGCTTAGGTGAATTACGCTCATTCCATTCTAACATTTTCGGATCATAGAAGCCATTAAGATAAACAAGTAGCAAATCACCTTTATGGACGGAGTGATGAAAGGCAATCTCTAAAAGCTTAGAAAATTCAGAATCAATCTTTTTTGCATTTTCTGAGAGCATATCCTTGAAAATCATAATGGCATACTTTATCTAATAATAGTAAATAACTTTAATTTTATGCAAATTTTTTGCAAACAAAAAAAGGCTTACAAGCATAAAACCTTGTAAGCCTTTGATTTTTCCTGTGGGAGCTACAGGGTTCGAACCTGTGACCCTCTGCTTGTAAGGAGGTAGTTAGTACTTGATTGTTGTTTATTGTTACTTTCCATTACTTCGCAAATGACTGATTTATAGTGTTATATTTTTATATATGCTTGCTTACTTATCGTTATTTTTTACTTTTGTTGCAACCATGTTGCAACCGAGATAAAAAATGGCATCTGTAAAACTCAAATTATTTAAAGGCAAGGTACTGAAAAATGGCGAACATCCAATAGTAATTCAATTGATAAAGGATCGCAAACGGAAGGTGATTTCGACAGGACGGTCTTGTATTGTTGATCATTGGGATGAGAAAGAAGGATTGCCAAAAAAGCAGCATCCCAATCGAATTCAGTTAACCACTTTCCTTTTACATAAAAAGAAAGAAGCACATGACTTACACAATACCATTGAAACCGATAAAGGTTCATCCTACTCGATGGAGGAATTTGAAAGGAAATATAGAAACGAGAATAAGAAAACTTCTTTCTTTAAATATGTTGATGAATTAATTACAAATTTCATTGCCACTGGACGTGTGGGTAATGCCAAAATTTATAAGGATACCAAAAGAGAAATTTACAAATTCCGGAACGGCCTTGATTTGGCATTTACCGATATTGATCTTCATTTTCTTAAAAAACTTGAAAATTTTTTCAGGGCACGAGGGTATAAAGAAAATACGATGAGTGTTTTTTTTAGAACGTTGAGATCCATTTATAATAAAGCCATTATTGAAAATTATGCAAAGAAAAGTCTTTATCCATTTGACATTTTTAAAGTATCGCAATTTGATACAACAACGCAAAAGAGAGCATTGTCTCAACTAGACATTAAAAGTCTTATTGAATTTAACCCCGCTTTAGATAGTCCGCTCTTCAAATCATACAACTATTTTATGTTTAGCTTTTATATGATGGGGATGAATTTTCATGACATTGCTTTTTTAGAATGGGATCAGATTAGTTCCGAAAAATTATCATACATAAGAGCAAAAACCGGAAAGCATTTTGTAGTAAAGATTCTTCCTCCAGCTCAATCAATAATAGATATTTATAAGTTGGCAAAAAAAGATAAATATGTATTTCCGATTTTTAATGAGTTAAAACATACAACTCCGCAATCCAAACACAATAGAATTAAAAAAGTTCTTAAAATGTACAATAAAGATTTGAAAGAAATTGGAATTGCATTAAATATAGCAACACCTCTGACATCTTATGTCGCACGACATACGTGGGCAACAAGTATGAAAAAGTTAGGGGCATCTATCGGAATCATCAGCGAAGGTCTTGGACATGATTCTGAAGAAACAACCCAGATCTACCTAGATAGTTTTGGGAACGATGTTATGGATAAGGCGAATGAATTATTGTTGTCAATTTAATTCATCGCTATTTAAAATACTTAATATTTTTCAAAAAAATTTTTGAAAAACGAAATTAATAAAAGGGCACGCGCCTCAGTTACCGATCATATTTTAGGAATGATTTGCTGTTTCCTTTTTTGTGCATAAAATACTAGTCACTCTTTAGAATTGATTTCCTAAAAATAGTTCTATTCGTTTTATACTATATTTGTAAAATGTGCATAATCACAACGGCTCCTAAGCAAAAAAAGTTGGATTCTAGAGTTTCGTATGTCTGGCAGAAAGCATAACCGATTTGATCATGAACATTCCTGAGCGAACAAACACTAAATAAAAACGTTTATGATTAACAGAAAAGACCATTGGGAAAAAGTCTATGCAACGAAACAACCCAACGAGGTTAGCTGGACACAAGAAATTCCGAAAACATCTTTAGACTTCGTGCGAAGTTTTAACTTGGCAAAGACCGCTAACATAATAGATGTGGGTGGTGGAGACAGTAAGTTGGTTGACTTTTTGCTAAACGAAGGCTATGAAAACATATCGGTCCTTGATATTAGCGAGAAAGCAATAGAACGAGCAAAGCACCGACTTGGCGAAAAAGCAACCAAAGTGAATTGGATAGTAAGTGATATAACAGATTTCCATCCGAGAATAGAATACGACTGTTGGCACGACCGAGCAACATTTCATTTCCTAACAAGTTCGGACGACATCAACAAATACTTAATAATAGCGCGGCAAGCTGTAAAAGGTTACATGACAATCGGAACTTTCTCTGACAAAGGGCCTAAAAAATGTTCTATGCTTAACGTTCACCAGTACACCGAAGAGCAATTACAACAGCAACTTCACGACTGTTTTGAGAAACTAAAATGTGTAACTGAAGACCATTCAACACCATTCAACACAAAACAGAACTTTTTATTTTGCAGCTTCAAAAGAAAGACATAGGGATTCAATTTAAATTAACATTTCCTTTCAAACAATAAATAATTTTATCCAAACCTTAAATTTGTCAAAATAAAAAAGGAGGGTTAAACCTCCTTTTTTGTGATCTAATTTTAATTTGTCATAATCTTATCTACAATATACTTTTCGTGCAAATTGTGAAAGTTTTTTGCACTTCAAATTATATTAAAATACAAACTATATCTTTCTGTCCCTATTGAATAATAACACTAACGCATTTCTAATTAGTTATTCGAATTGAGCCAAATTTGTAAAGTTGTGATTTCCATCTGTTGATCCTGGATCATTTCCTGAGCCATGTCTTTAATCATTTGTACTTGGCCCGATTCTATAACTGCCATCGCCATCGTCGTTGCGCTTTGATGATGTGGCATCATTAGATGTGCAAAATCATGATCCGAATCTCCATTCAATGTTTGCGCATCAGCGTTTATATCCATTAGGTGCATCGCTTCCTCAGATTTCATTTCAAAATCTGTCATCATAGGAGTAATTGTGTGTGCCATTATAAATGAATCAAGCCTTCCAATTTCCATCATTTGAGAATCCATCATTGCTTGGGCTACAATTCTTATTGTTGAATCATTACCATTTGTTAATTCATATGATGCCATGTCAATTGCACCCATGTGATGCATTTTCATCATCATTGCGAAGTCATAATCAGGGTCACCTGTCATCATCATCATATCCATGCTATCAGACATTGCATGCATTCGAATCATCAATTGACTTGAATGGTCATCAAAAACAACCGGAGTTGTACTATTATTGACAACATCGTTGTCTTTACTGCAAGCAGAAAACATCACAGAAAGGACTGCGGAAATAAATACTAATTTTTTCATGTTTTTTATATTTAATTTATAGTGAATAAAATATGTTGATCTTTCAAGAATATTGAAAGGAGAACGCCTAAATTATATTAATAATATATGAATCCTTAAAGAGATCCAAAATATCAGAACAATTAAAATGATATAAAGTTTTAATTAAATCTTTTTAATTTTCGACTACGGACGAAATGGGATAAAAAGCACTTAAAAGTAATTTTCATATACTTCTTTACAACGATCCAACATATCATAATATTCTTGATGCCTTTAACGAATCTCATATAAAGTCCATATAGAGACATTGTTTTTAAAGAATTTTTAACCAGTTTGCATTTCACTCATCAAACTACATTCAGAGGCACACTTGCGACAAGCTTCTGCACATTTTTTACAATGCTCTAAGTGTGTGTGCTTTTCACATTCAATTGCACAAGCATTACAAATCTCTGCACATAAATTGCAAAACTTATTTACAAAACTGATAGTGTGCTCGTCAGAACGTGCCATGAATGCAGCAGCCATACGACACATATCTGCACAGTAGCGGTCAAGCTCAATACACTCCGCTTGCTTTACAGCATCTTGTTCGTTTGAACATGCAGTTGCACAGTGTTCACACTCTGCTGCACAATCATTGCAGGCATCAATGCATGCTTTAAATTTTTCGTGACTCATAATTGTGTATAATAAAATTATGAATAGATTTTCATAAGGCATCAAATTTGGCAATTATCCATGAAAAGTGAGTTACACAATTTTACTAGCTTTTTATATCATTCATAGAATAAATGAAATTCTGCATTTTCATTTCCAAAAATTTTACTATTCTTTTAATTCTTTATTCTCCATATATTTCCGTAGCGCCTTCTCTCCAAACAAATGAAAAACCACTGGCGTAACAATCATATCAAGAAGTGTTGAACTTAATAAACCACCAAGAATAACAGTTGCGACAGGATATAAAATTTCTTTGCCCGGTGCATTTTTATCAAGCGTGAGCGGTATTAAGGCTAAAGCTGCAACTAAAGCAGTCATTAGTACCGGAACTAGCCGTTCTAGAGACCCACGAATAATCATTTTCTTATTAAAATTTTCTCCCTCATGTTCTACAAGATGTATATAATGCGAAATCATCATGATACCATTACGTGAAGCAATTCCTGTAAGAGTAATAAATCCAACTAAAGAAGCTACAGAAAAAACTCCTCCCGTAAGCATAACTGCTACAACACTTCCAATTAATGCAAGGGGAATATTTAACATGATTTGCAAAACCATTGGCGCAGATTTAAAATGAGTAAAGAGTACAAGAAAAATCCCTATGAATGAAAAAATGCTCAATATCAAAATGAGTCTTGATGCAGATTTCTGACTTTCAAATTGACCACCATAGGTAATGTAATATCCCTGCGGTAGAGCAAGTCCGGAATTAATTTTTTCCTGTATTTCTTTAACTGTACCCCCTAAATCGCGCCCTGCAACGTTACATGACACAGAGATCCTGCGTTGTGTATTTTCATGATTAATGGTATTAGGGCCATTCTCAAAGTAAATATCTGCTACTTCTTTTACGGGAATTAATTGCCCTGTTGGGGTTTCCAGTAATGCCTGCTGAATTACCGCAATATTGTTGCGTTCTTCTTCCGGTAATTTTAAAACAATGTCAAATCGTTTACGTCCATCCAACAATTGCGAAACCGGTTCTCCCTGAAACAATATTTGCAAATCATTCACTACATCGCCCCTTTTCATTCCGTAAAATTTAAGCATATCTTCTTTTACACGAATAAGTAATTGTGGAACTTGAGTCTGTTTTTCTATCTGCAAATCTACTACACCTGGCACAGTTTCCATGATTGTTTTCATTTGCACAGCAGATTTGCGAAGCTCCATCAAATCGTTGCCGTAAATTTTAATTGCAACCTGCGCACGCACTCCAGAAAGCAAATGATCTAAACGATGTGAAATAGGTTGGCCGATATTTACATTTGCACTTTTAATTATTGAAAGTTTTTCGCGCACATCATTCAAAACTTCATCTTTTTTACGGGTGCTTTTTGAATAATTCAAATCCACTTCCACTTCCGAATTGCTCACTGGTTCGGCATGCTCATCTAACTCTGCACGACCTGTTCGCCTGGATACATAGGATACTTCGGGCACTTTTAATAATTGCTTTTCAGCAATTGTTCCGATACGATTTGATTCATCAAGAGAGGTTCCTGCCGGAGTGGACAAATTTATAGTCAGCGATCCTTCATTGAAAGGAGGCAAAAATTCTGTTCCAAAAAATGGAATCATTGCAAAAGCTGCAATGAATAATATGACTACAGTTGCTACTACTTTTTTAGGACGTTCCAATCCCCAGTTAAGTAATTTTGTGTCTTGTTTTTTCAACCAGCGAACTAACCAACTGTCTTTTTCAGTTTTACTCATTAATTTCATGTTAGGCAGCAGATAATAACACATAGCCGGGGTTACGGTTAATGAAATTATTAACGATGAAACAATGGAAGTAATATATGCAACACCAAGCGGTGCAAATATTTTTCCCTCCATTCCGCTCAACGAAAAAAGCGGGATAAAAACAAGCACAACTATTATGGTTGCGTAAACAATAGAATTACGCACTTCGCTCGAAGCATTATATATTACAACTAAAGGACTTCGAGGTTTAGGAAGATGGCGATTTTCACGCAAACGCCTAAAAACATTTTCCACATCCACAATGGAATCGTCAACTAATTCACCAATAGCAATTGCAAGTCCACCAAGTGTCATAGTATTTATTCCTACACCAATCCATTTGAAAACAAGTGCAGTTATTATTAATGAAAGTGGGATAGCTGTAAGAGAAATTATTGTGGTTCGAAAATTCATTAAAAATAAAAACAGAATAATAACTACTAATATTGCTCCGTCACGTAAAGCATTTTCTACATTAGTGAGAGACGATTCAATAAAATTGGCTTGCTTAAATAAATTAGGATTTAGTTTTACATCTTTGGGAAGTGAATTTTGTAATTCTTTTACTGCTTCTTCCACTTGAGTAGTTAAATCAATTGTTGAAGCAGAAGGCTGTTTTTCTACCGATAATATTACAGCAGGTTTGCCATTTATACTCGCATCTCCTCGTTTGAACTTAGCACCGAATTTCACATCAGCAACTTGTGAAATAAGTATTGAGGTATTATCCTTGTATCCTATTACAATGTTTTCAATATCCTTAACACTTTTCAATCTTCCCAAATTGCGAATAAGCACTTCGCTTCCCTGACGATTAAAGAAATTTCCGGTAGTATTTAAATTTGATTTTTGAAGTGCTTCTTCAATATTTCTGATGCTTAGTCCACTGGCTTTTAGTTTAGGTAAGGAAATAAGAACTTGATATTGCAGAACATCTCCTCCAATTGGAATTACCTGTGCTATGCCTTTGATAGATAAAAGTCGTTGACGAATGGTGTAATCAGCCAAGGTACGCAGGTCGGCAGGTGAAGTTGAATCCGCTGAGATACCGATAAGCATTATTTGTCCCATTACAGAGCTGATTGGGCCTAATACCGGCGTTATTCCGGGAGGTAAAGAGCTTTGTATGCTTTGTAATTTTTCAGAAACGATTTGTCTTGCTTTTAATATATCAACAGAATAATCGAACTCTACAAATACTAATCCTAGCCCTATGGCAGCATTGGATCGTACTGCCTCTACTCCCGTTGCTCCATTCAATGCCGTTTCAACCGGATATACAACTAATTCTTCCACTTCTTCGGGAGCCATTCCGCCAGCTTCAAGAAAAATGGTTACACGAGGACGATTTAAATCGGGTAATACATCAACAGGTAAATTTATTGTAGTGTAAATTCCTCCTATCATAAGGAGCACAGCCATTGCCAAAATCAAAAGGCGATTGTGCAATGAAAAGTTTATTATTTTATTTAACATTTATTATTTGTTTTATTAATAGACATGCTTATGCTAAAATTGCCTCTTTCGCAATTTTTTCCATTACTAAATGACTATCTCCTAGCATGCAGATTGCATCACAATGCTGACGTAAATCGGAAAATAGTATATATTTAATTTTGACTTTATTATTTCTAAAAGCCGGTCGGGATAACTGCAATTGAACATCTTTCTCTCTACTGTTTGGAGCCACCAAATAAAGTACTTCTTCTCCGTTAGCAATTGAATAAGTTAAGTCAGTTAGTCGTAAAATACCAGAATAAATACTTGTAGATTTTTCTACTTCAAATGCTGCAATAACTTGGTTAGTTCCTTTCTTAAACCACAACACATCAATCAATTTAATTGTTGATGCAGTATCAGCATCCGCATAAACTTCAGGGAATTTTGGTATGCAGAGAAATGAAAAATTATTTCCATTATACGATCTAGACTTGTCATTGGAAGCACAAATGACATCGTAACCCATTGCGCCTCCAATTTTAAGGAGATGATACTGCATTTCGGAATGCAGATTCTCATCCTCCTTTTCAGTTTTAATATTTTTAAGACGTTTTTCAATCAACCTCTCGATTTTCATTCTCTCCGGCTCGGATAAATATTCATCACCACCAATGACTAACTTTTGCATCCCTATCTCAAAAAGTAAGCCTGTTATAGCACCTAAGTCATTAGACAGTTCTGGTTTATTCTCATTGTTTTTCTCAATCAAAACCTCTCGTATTTTTAAATACTCCATCCACGAACCCAATTTTTTTTTATCATTGAATAAGTAGTTAAAACCATTGATAATAGCTGTGTTGAAAGGAGGTATAATGGTTGGATGTAAAAAATAAAGAATACTTGCTACAGCGGGACCAAGTCCTTTAATTTTCAATGCATCGAGCTTCAGAATTTCATTAATGACCATAACCTCTGTTTTAGCATTCATACAATTTTCCAAAAACTGCCCAAAAGCTTGTTTGTTTTGTGGATTCTCATAAATATCAGGAATCCTTAATTTAGGCTTCCAATAGAATGGATGCGAAGCTCCTTCAAAAACCTGCTTTTGTTCTGTAATGCATGACAAAACAAATTCTAATGATGATCCTTTAAAGTCATTCGGGAATTTGTTATTTTTTATATCTTCTACAACCTGAATAACGCCCCTTCGAATGGAGCGAAATGCTTTCAACCTTTCATCATTGTTAATAAACCAAGTATTGTAAACCGATTCTTTGTCTGATTTATATTGCTTGATGATTAGTTCGAGATTGGTCCTCATATTTAACTGTTTTTATTTTTTACCGAGTCCATTGTAATTATAAGTTGTGTGATATTCTTTTCCATTGCTATTTACATTTATAATTGCAGTAAAGGATTTCGTCACATCTTCGACATTGCAGAATAATTTATCAGTCCCTATAATTAATATTTTTTCAATTTCATTTCCATCAGCATATTGTAATTTGACCTTCCCTGTAAATTCTTTTGGGTTTAACAACTTAAAATTTGGTTTTAAAATCCAAATATTTAATTTTTCATTAGCTGTATAAACATCAAATACTATTTCAATTTGGTACTTTCCAACATCAGTAATTTCGCCACCGTGAGGAAGTTTAATTTTATTATAGCTGGCATTCTCATGGCTATGACTGGAATGATCGTGTTGCGCTTTTACTGTTGAAAATAAAAACAGCAGTAGAACTACTATTTTACAAGATAATTTCATTTAACTTAAATTTTATTTTTATTGATTCTCAGAATAAACTTCTAATAACTCAACTTTGCAGAGCGATAGTTTATTTACTTATTTATGATCAATTTTTTAGTTGTTAAAACATTTCCCGTTTGTAAAACAACATTGTACATGCCATTTTGCAAATCGATATTTATTTCCTTTTGATATTGCCCTGAAGCTTGATTAATATTTTCAAGAATTAAAATTTCTCTACCCAACACATCAATAATTTTGATACTTACATCCGTATTGTTTACTAAATTATAGTTTATAAAAAAATCACTCGTTGTTGGGTTTGGAAAAATATTTACTAAATTTTCATCTATGCGCAAATCATTAGACGCTAATAAAATTGAGCAATTCAGACCCAGTGCACTTAACTCTGCCTGAACATTAGAACTTCGATTTTGTATAAATGATTTAAGTCCCGGATAGGTAACGGCGCCTACGATTATATCCGAAGTGATGTTATTATCAAATTCAGTATTAGAATACATTTTCAAAGGATCTGCATAAACATCAGTTTTAATAAGGTTATAAAGAGTGTCAATCTTAGGATTTAGGACAGAAGGTTGAAACGTATTTAAAAAATTGCAGATATAAGTGAGGTATTGGTTTTTGTATATGGTATCATTTAGCATTCTGTTTGCTAACGGGCGATCAGTTGCATTAGGTTCTATATATAATATACTCTTTCCTTCAATAGAGGAAACACTTCCCGGCACATCCATTCCAAATGCAGTGCTTACATCCCAGGTTATCCACTCAAATTTATTTGTTAAAGTATTATGATATATATAATAATTATGAACGAATCGAAAAGCATAAGAATCAAAATCTATAAACATATTGCAGGCGGCCCATGCGCCTATAAACGAATTAGCATTTAGATATAAATCTACCGAATCTTTAAATTCACTATCGGTTGTAGTATTTATTTGTCGAGTAAGATCAATTAAATCGTTCCAGTCGTTGGCAGTAGTATTTGTTTTTAATGTATAACAATTGTAATACGATGTAAGATTACTATGATACTTTAAATCAGCACAAGAGGATGCGTTCCCATCTCCTTTAAATAGGTTTCCTCCCTTGTTTCCGAAACGATCTTTACAAAATGTTTTGTTGATTCTTTCTCCTATCTGATAAAAACCGGAATAAGCACCATTTATATATAGCTTGGCGAAATTTGAACGGGGAGCATACAATCCTTGGGAATTAAGAAAATCAAGAAATATTTTCTCTCTCATAAAACTTGGATCCTGATAACAGTTATTCAGGTTAATCGAGCTTAAACTATCATACTTTTGTGAAAACCGATATTGGTCAAATGCAAGGGTAAAAGGTTTTTTATTACCAGGATAGCCGTAATACGAAGAATTACCCTTGAACTGAATGCCAACTGAATCAATAGTATTACCGTCAATAATAACTTGTGCAGAAATATAAGTAGATGAATCGTTGGCATCGTCATACATTTTATTATTGACAAGTAAAGTCCAATAATTTGATTGGGGGAAATTAATATTTATGGTGTGAATCTGCGTAACGTTAAAGAGATTATCGCCTGCTGTACTTTGTGCTTGACAAAATGACGATACGCTTGCAAAAAGGAGTAATAGTTTTTTCATTGTAGTCTTCTTTAACCTAGTTTCGTAAATATTACTTTCACTGATTCATAAATACTGATTTAATCTGATAGGTGCCAGAAGTAACTACACGCTCATCTTCTTTCAATCCTTTAAGGATAACAGATGTTTCGCTATTGCTCTCTCCCAATTGCACATAGACTACTTTGAATACTTCCGGTTCATGGTGAATGAAAACAACCGATTTCCCGTTAATCTCTGTAACGGCAGAAGTTGGAACAACAAGTTTCCTGTTTTCAGATTGAGCCATTACATCGACAGTCACAAATTGACCGGGTTTGAACTTGCTTTCTGAATTGTCTATTTCAAAAATGACTTGTGATGATTGATTAACAGGATTTATTACATTGCTAATTGCTACAAGTCGTGCACTTTCGGATTTAATTTTTGCCTGAGAATTATTGACATTAAACTTTGCGTCCTTTGTTATTTTACTCAAATCATCGCCAAAAATTTGCGCTTCTATTTTCAATTTTTTTATATCAAACACATTGAAAATAATATCACCTTGTTTCACCTGCTGACCAATAGAAAGGTTAAAGTTGTCTACCACTCCATCAATTGGAGATTTTATTGAAATCAGTTTGCTGTTGTTGGATGTTAAATTATCATATACTTTTTTATTAATTGTTGCTGTATTATATCGAATTTGTGCTTGCTGAAAATCTTTTTTTGATACAATATCTTCAATCGACTTTAATCTTTCGTAATCTTTTTTTGCTTCTTCGTACTCGGCATTTGCATTACTTTTTGCGGTGGTTATTTGAATTTGTTCCGAAGCATTTAAATTCTGTTCTATGACGGCCATTTCCTCACCTTTTTTAACACCCTTGCCAATTCCAACATTGAGCGAAACAACAAAACTGTTTTGCGGAGCAATGATTTGAGCTGAACCATTAATTGAAGGCATTATTCTACCATTTAAGGTTAAGGAATTATAATAGTCAGTATAACTCGATGGAGTAGTTTGCAAATCAAATAAGAATTGTGTTTCTTTTAGTACCTCCACTTCGTCCGTAAAACTATTGCTAATTGATTGCTTCTTACCATCGTCATGATCTTCTCCGCCATGAGCACTAGCACGATAATTTTTATTGACACAGACAGAAAAGACTAAAATCAATATAAATACGATAATTATTTTCTTCTTCATAATTTTTTAATATTAATTCATGCGATAATTGACAGATTGAATTAAATTTTTAATTCAATCTTGTTTAACTTTCTAATATCATTGTATGCTTAACTTTTGTGTTACTTGTTTACCAGCATTAATTATTCTGACTAAATACATTCCCCGTTCTACTCCCATTTCCTTTAAGTTGTATTTCCGTTTATAAAAATCTTTCGCATTATTTTCAACAGATAATATTTTTAATAATCTACCCCTAATATCAAACAGGAGTATAGAGTTTTGTCCTGCTTCCTTTATTTCATAACTAATTTCGACATTACCTTCGGATGGATTAGGAAAAAGACAGACATTTAAATAATTGTTTCGAATCTCATTGACGTCGGCAGTTGATGCGCTCAGCTGAATAAAAGTAGAGTATGCATAATCTCCGCTAGTGGCATGGTTGTGATTTGCAGACAAAGAACCAACGTATAATGTTATTGTTCCCGCATTAGTTGAAGGCGCAGTCCAATTAAATGTCCACTGATTAGTTCCAACCGTAGAAGCATCTGCTCCGCAAGGATTATGGCTGACATAGTATCTAATCCCGTCTACATATGTACGTGTTCTTGCAGCATCAATGAGAGAAAAGGTTCCTGTGGAAATATTTGTACTATCCTTTAAGGCAACACATGCAAAGCCAAATTTATTTATAGCATTTTGCCCTATAGTAACTGTGCCTACATATGTTTGACCAGGCACGTATTGAGATATTCCATTGCCAATATCAAAAGTGAGTACGCCCGGCCCTGAATTATTGGTTCCTGCATGACAACCTGTACAATTCGTTTCTCCGGGTGCACCAGTATGTCCTCCAACAAAGGGAGCATCACAGGGGGAATTAATTTCAAATCCACTAGCAACAATTAAAATAATCGATAGGCTGAAAAGCAATAGGACTAATCTGTGTTTCATAAGGTGGTTAATTTAGTTGTTGTTAAAGATAATTTCTTAAATGTCTATCGATTTGTTCCACTGAAAATGCTAGTTATTTATTGTAATTTTTTTTCGTCTTAGAAAAAGCCAAAGTAAGAGTACAGTGATAAGTATTCCTGCTAAAAATGCGCTGATAGTTTGCAAGTAAGAAGAAGACTTCTTTAAATCGGTTTCTATGGGCAAGGGCACCGGTAATTTTTTTCCAACTTCAATTCCATCAAGTATCATTAAGTCAGCATTTTCTCCTGCCGATATATTCGCGACAAGATTGTAAGATTGATTTTCGGGAAATTTTCCATCAATAGTATAGACACCTTTATCAATTTGATTTACAATAAATTTCAATTCTGCATTATTAGGCGATGTAATTTCAATTTTTGCAGAATCAACTGCTTTATTTGTTGTAAATTCAGAAACGAAAAGTTTCATATGAGTTAATTGATTAGCTTCGATCGGCTCATATCGCAATACCATTTCAAAAACGTCTGAAACACTATTTACAGTGAAATAAGTTACTCCTGCTTTGCTCGTCTCTTTTTTCTTTTCACCATGATCTTCTCCACCATGGGCGAATACAAATTGAAAATTGAGTATTAGATTTAGTAAAAGTCCAATTAATTTCATGTTATATTTCATTTTCATTGTCCTTTCAAGTAATTAAGTTCAATAATAGATTGGTTATAATTTCTGAGAACATCCATGTAACCGAGCTTTATTTCAAACGCTTGGTTGAGACTTTGCATAAATGTTATATAACTGATCTCTCCGGCTCCATAAGATCGTTGTGCAGTATTGATAATCGTTTCTGCTTGTTTCATTCCTGTTTGCTCATAGTAATTTAAACTACTTGAATATTTACTAAAATCACTCAATGCTTTCATATATTCTGATGAATATGTTTTTTGGGCGATGGCATATTGCGACTGCGACATTTGATATTGATATTTTGCTGCATTGATTTGAGATGAATAAGTCCAAAACCAAAGTGGAAGTGTAATCCCATAACGCCAACGAAAAGGTGTAGGTTGTTCGGGACCAACCTGATTTAAATAGCCGATGGAAAATCCTGGAAGCAGTCTGATTTTTTGTAACTGTAAATTCTGTTTATTCACCAATGTATTCTGTTCATAATATTTAAGCAAGGGACTGAGGGGGATGGAAGTTGAATCCAAACCGATTTCAATAGGAAAATTGATTGCCGTTTTTGTAATCTCACCTGATGAACTTATGATGTTATCATTTAGACCTGTGATGAGCTGGAGTTGACGTTGCGCATTTTGCAAATCAGTTTTGGCTTGTATAAAGTAGTTTTCAATTTCTTTTGATTTTGTCTCTGCGCTCACTTTTTCAAGTAAACCGGCATCACCTGCAATAAACCGTCTTTCAACAGCAAATGAAAGTTTACGAAAAATACTATCCTGATAGGATAATTGTTTTACATGCATTTCAGCAAATTGCATATTCAAATAAAGTGTTCGTACATCTCGCATCAGCTGCCATTTAGTTAACATTTGTTTTTGTTCTGAAAGCAATACGTTTTGCTTTCCGAGTTTGTTTTGTTGTATGTAAATAAAAGGGTTTTGAAAATTTTGCTGTACTGCAATTTCAAACATTTTTCCATACGGGGCTTCCATTCCCACACTTAGATTATCAAGATTAAAACTTCCAGCCTTGAGTGCCTTCTGCTGTTCAACCTCCTGCTGAGAAAATTGAACCTGCGGATGTGTTCGGAAAGCACTAGCAATCGCACTATCCAACGATAGGGAAACTTGTCCTTCCGTTGAAAATGCTATTACTAAAAAAAGAAATGTAAAGTATTTTTTCATTGACTTAATTTATAATTTAAAAGGCGGGCATGTAATAAAAACAGATTCTGTATTTACCAATTAAAACAGTCATGCCCAATCCTTTCGTTTTGTTTATAGTTTCTATCAATGTTTGTGTCCATCACCGTCATGATGGTGTTCTTCTTTCTTCTCGACTAAATCCATCCCGCATTTTGGGCATTTTCCAGGTTTGTCATAAGCACCACCACACATAGAGCAAGTGAATGTTTTTACCTTAACAGCTTTGAATTTTGAAGTAACTGTTTTTCCATTAACTTTAAATGTTACCAAGCATGAAGTAAACATTGCTGCCTTATCATTAGCTACTGAAAAACCATTATCTCCACTAGCAACTAGAGTAACGTTTGCCGATGTTTTATCCGCAAATTGGAAAATAGCTGTACCTGTAACACCTTTATTACTCATAGGTTTGGCATTATCGTCCAATAGGTAAATCGATATTTTGCCATCCTTGTTCAAAAGTTCTACATGATATGGATCTGCTTCTTGAACAGTTCCTTTATGTGGCCCCATGCCTTGTTCTCCTACGTGGTGGTTTTCTTCTTTGCCCTTTTCTTGAGCTGAAGAAACACTAGCTCCGATTGTTAATAACAGAGCGATTAGTGTAATTGATTTTAATGTTTTCATTTTTTTAGATTTTTATAGTTAATGATTATTTTAATTAAGGATAATATATTGTAATTTTTTTGTGTAAAGAATCAACTGCATTTTTCAGATGTGATTCTCTATAAGGAGACAAAAGATCTATCTTGATTGTTTAGGATTAATACATTGGTTGTTTTAAAAAAAATTCTACATTTTCATTTCCTTCATTTCCTTCATTTCAACTCCTTCATTTTTCATTTTTGCAATTTCTTCCACAGTGCCTTCTTTCACTATAATGACAAAATCAACTGTATGCAAATTATCATCAGCTTTAAATTGTATCCACCCCCGATATATACCAGGCTTTTCAAATGTAGTATGCAAATCAAATTTGCCTTTTTCTACTCCGGGATGAACATGTAGATAATTTTTTTCATCCAAACCAATTACAACCATGTGAGCTTTAGCACCGAGGTAGTCGCCCAATAAATTCGCATCCATTTCTTTCCCTTTATTCTTTAGAATACCACTAATGTGCATAAGGCCGCCCGTTATAAATTTTCCGCCTTTTGGTTCAAGAGTAATTGAATAATTATCCGAAGTTCCGCTCAATTTTTCGGTCGTAAACTTTTTAGAAGTGTGAGCCTTTCCCAAAACAGTCAGATTAATTTTATCGACTGTATGATTTCCTCCCGTTGGCTTATAATCTGCATATAAAATATAATTGCCACCTTTTTCAAATTTGGTTTCTTGCTTACCTTTTTTGTCGGTGTATTCACTCTCTTTTGATAAAACTTTAATTTCGTAATCTCCGCTTGCTTTATATTCAGGATGAATATGTTCAAAGTAGCTCAAATCTTCGCTTACAATAATCAAATGTATTTTCTTTTCATGCTCCAAATCCAATGGAACCGGCTCATTAGCTCCGCCTTTTATTTTAGGTTTGAAGTAAAACGTACATTCTTTTCCCGCTTCCGGTTTTTCAGTGGAAGTCTTAAAATCCATAAAATAGGAGACATTATTTACCTTTCCAACATTATCATTATGTTCTAATTTCATCCCACATTTAGAACAAATACCTTCCTCTGCGCTTGTTATTTCAGGATGCATTGGACAAGCGTATATATGGCCTCCTTCTTGATGCTGTTCGACTGCAGAATGCTCGTTGGATAATTCTTCTTTTTTATTATTATGACTTTCGTTGCCGCAACTAGCCATTATACTGGTCGAAACAAACAGAATTATATATTTCATTTTTTTCATTGCTTTATTTTTACTGATGGTTAGATTGACTTTAAAATAACAAATGCAACTATTGATATCAGCGCTACATACACTATAATCTTCCAATATTTATTAAAATTATTTGGAACAGGCTCGTCTCCTGTTTTGCAACATTCTTTCATTTAGACTAACTAAGAAGTGAATTAATATCTTTAGATATAAAGAACAATTTAAAGTTTAGACAATAGCTTAGCTTCCCCTACAATTAGGAGAAAAGAAAAAATCAAATAATAAATGAATTTACAAAAACCCGAATGTCAGGTATTTTAGGAGGCGGTAATGAATAGGAAATATGACCTTTAGAATTATATACAGTTTGGTTACAAATGAAAAATGCTGTATTAATAAAAGCCACCACTATATGAGTATTCTTAAAATTAACAGATGATGTTGAATGAGTGCTTTGATTCGCAAAAAAGTCTGAAGTTTTATCATTGCAGCAACTACCCTTTTTTTCACTTTTCTCATTATGTTGATGATCCGATTTATCGTCGTGATGATGGGGTGGGACTTCTTCATTACCATCATGATCATTATGATGTGCTATTTCCGTTTGCTCGAATAAATGTGATAGATTACATGCAGCTTGTGTGATAAAAACGTTTAAGTATGCAACAAGAAATATTGCTGCATACTTAAACGATTTTATTTCTAGACGGCTATTCACTTTTGGTTATAACTGTAAAAATACAGAATAATTGAATATGCAACAAGATTAATATAAAACTGAATTTTGCACCATCGTATATTAATATAAATACACTGAAATTGTTTTAAGGTAACGAGAGTTATTGAATCAGAACCTGTTTTCAAGTTGACTTTCACTACTCTCTTTTTCATTCCAAAATGGAAATTAGCCAAATAAAAGGCTTTTATTATATATTGATGAAATTTGAATGATTTTTATAGGGTTTGATTATTTGTTTACATTCGTATTAAATAATTAGACTAAAACAATTTGAAACCACTGTCATGAAAAAAAAACTACTCATTGCACTAATAATGATTTTATGTCATTCTGCTAAATCTCAATGTTTACCGGGAGAAGTAGAAGTAACTTTAACAGTATACACTGATGATTGGGGTTATGAGGGTTATTGGCAAATAGTTCCTACCGGAAATACTTGCGGTATTGGAACAATCGCAAGCGGCGGTAATAATCTCGTGGGATGTAACGGTGGCGGCGCACAATCAGTGACTTCAGGTGGTTATCCAAATATGGCTACAATTTCAGAAGGACCGTGGTGTCTCACTCAAGGAGCAAGTTTCGATCTTATTTTTGTAGATGATTATGGTGATGGTGGTTCTTCATTTACCATCTCAATAAATGGCCTACCTGTTTATTCCGGACTTTCCGGTACGGGAAATGGAAGTGGCACCCGTTTTACGTTTGTCGCTCAAGGACCACCTTCTTTGGATCTTGCATGTGAAAAGATAATATCCCCTGTTTATGTTAACATTGGAAATGTTGATGTAGCCGGAACGTTTATGAACCGAGGTTCAGATACGATCACCAACATGACTATAAATTACTCTATTGATAATGGAGTAGTTAATAATGCCTCTCTTACAGGGTTAAATATATTTCCTTTTACTAACTATTCTGTTATTCATCCTACCCAATGGCAAACTTTATCAAATGGTGCTTACTCAGTGAAAATGTGGGCATCAGATATTAATGGCAGTGTCGATTCCAATATGGTGAATGATACCGCTACTAAAATAATTAATGTTGGCCCTCCCACTCCAAATTATATCGATGAATACATTGGCTCAACACCCGTTCTTACTGTAATTGGTAATTCTTCAAATGGAGTTTTAATTCCCCGTGATCTTGATTTCCATCCGATACTCACTCGAAATGAATTGTGGGTAGTGTTAAAAAGTACAGAAGCGAGTGGCGGTAAGACTGTAAAATTTAGTAATGCAGGCCTTCCCGGACAAACTTCTTTGTTGCAACAAGATGGAAACGCATATCACTTCATGTCTCTTCCTACCGGTATTGCTTTTAGCGATAATGAAAATTTTTGTACTTCTCCCGGAGTATATGATGCAAATCATGACGGAGGCGCTCCATTTACCGGCCCTGCTTTATGGTCCAGTGATCCTTCAATTTATGCTCAGCCTTCGGGTGGTAACGGAAGTCATATTGATATGCTTCATCAAAGTCCATATTCAATGGGAGTATGTTCTGAGCGAGATAATGCATTTTGGATCTTCGACGGCAATGCTAATGAAATTGTACGATATGACTTTGCTAGCGACCATGGCCCCGGAAACAGTGATCATAGCGATGGGATCATAAGACGTTTTTCAGGATTAGGTTTGATGGCTGATCCTAACCACAATGTTCCAAGTCACATAATTCTAGATAAGGAAACGGGAATTCTGTATATCGTTGATACCGGAAATGATAGAATATTGAGAATGGATATTAATACAGGAAGTTTTACAAATAATCTTACTCCATACGAACCAGTTTCAGAATATTCAACTTGGGGTGGCGCTTCGTTTAACCTCTTTGCTGATTCCGCATTGACAACTCCTAGTGGCATTGACTTCATAGGAAACCGACTGATCGTTTCTGATTATGCTACAGGTGATATTATTATTTATGATAAATCGAATGTAACAGGCATTGAACTGGGAAGAATTTCGACAGGCACACCCGGAATTATGGGAGTTAAAATTGGACCTGATGGTAAAATTTGGTATGTAAATGCAACCACCAATCAGGTAGTCAGAATAGATGGAATTACAGCAGGGATTTCAGAAAGCAAAATGCCAAGAAATATAAATTTATTTCCAAATCCCGCATCATCTGATTTCACAATCACATCTAATTCATTGCTGAATGATTGCTCAATAAAAATTTATGATGCAGCAGGTAAATTGGTTAAGGAAATTCAAGGCGCCAACTCGCAATCAATTATAGTTTCAATAAACAATTTTGCAAGTGGAATTTACACCGTTCAATTAGTGACCAATTCTGAAATTATAACAAAAAAATTAATTAAACAATAAATCAATCAACCATTAATCAAATCTAGTACTTTGGCTTTATAACTATTTCACTAGACTATATAAAATTAAGAAAGAGCGATGAGTCAAACACCGCTCTTTCTTTCGTTAATTTATCTCTGATTTTTTAAAAAACAGCTCATAACTTTGTTTAATAATTAAACAAAAAAATGTAAAATGAAAAATAAAATCTACTTAACAACCTGTCTCATATTGATTGTTGCATTTTCAAATGCACAAACCTCTAACAAGTGTGGCACAATGGAGCACCATACGTGGAAAATGCAAACTGATTCCAAATATGCAGAGTCTTTTAAGCTGTCTGAAAATTTGATAAATAAATTTATAGAAAAAAATAATAACCACAATTCTAACAGGATTTCAAATCAGACAAGTCCTGATACCATTCCAATTGTAGTTCACGTTGTCTGGAAAACATCAGGTCAAAATATTACTGATCAGCAGGTGATCTCGCAGATTGATGCTCTTAATGAGGACTTCTCAAGAACAAATGCAGACTCAATAAATACGCCTGCAGTCTGGCGCCCTATTGCGGGCAGGATGCCATATCATTTTATTCTTGCCAGAAGAGATCCGAATGGGAATCCAACTAATGGTATTGTAAGGGTACAAACTTCCAGCAATTCTTTTTCGACAAACGATGCGATCAAGTTTAATTCTCAAGGTGGATCAGACGCATGGGATGTGGATACGTACTTAAATATATGGGTAGGAAATCTAAGTGGCGGTGTTCTTGGTTATGGTGAATTTCCAACAACAGTTTCAAGTAATACTTATGGTTTTGTATGCCAGTATGATGCTTTTGGAAGAGTGGGAAATGTAAATCCTCCTTACGATCTAGGTAGAACTACAACTCACGAAATTAGCCATTGTTTCAATCTCTTTCATATTTGGGGAGATGATGGAGGGGCATGTAACGGAAGTGATCAGGTAAGTGACACACCCAATCAGTCTGATGCAACTTTCGGTTGCCTGGCTTTTCCTGCAGTGGACGCTTGTTCTGTAACATCACCCGGTATCATGTTTATGAATTACATGGATTACAGCGACGACAACTGTTTAAATATGTTTACTAATGGACAAACAACAAGGATGGTTGCAGCTGTTACAAATTTTTATCCTTCAATTGTTAATTCAATAGGAATTCAACCTGTTAGTCTTTTAGCTATTGATGCCGGTATAAATTCTATTGTTTCGCCTTCTAATAACTATTGTACCGATTCCATACAACCTATGATAATCCTTAAAAATTGGGGATCATCGAACTTGACTTCTGCTACTATAAATTTTAAGTTGGATAATAATGCTGTTCAAACTTTTTCCTGGACCGGAGCTCTTGGATCTCTCGATACAATAACCGTTTTATTGCCGATTATTGTTTCTTCACCCGGTAGCCACACGTTTATTTCTTACACGACAATTCCAAATGGAATAGCCGATATGAATAACCTTAATGACACTTCCTCTTCGACTTTTAATATTATTTCTATAGGGCAGAATTTACCTTACACCCAGAATTTTTCAAATATAACATTCCCACCTTCAGGATGGTCCCTGACTAATCCTGACGGAGCAACTACTTGGGCTAGATCATCCGTAAGTCAGGATGCAAATCCAGGGTCGCTATGGATGGACAATTATAATTACAATGCATCCGGTGAAATCGATGAGTTGGAAACAGAAGCGTATGATCTTACATCAATTGCAAATCCTAGATTTAGTTTTTATTTGGCTTATAAGCTCTATACTGACCCTGCACTCAATCCCAACTACTCAGATACATTAGAAGTTCTTATAAGTACTGATTGTGGACAAACCTTTACATCCATTTATAAAAAATTTGGAATCCCTCTGACTACTACTACTCCTACATGGGCAAATAATCAATTCGTTCCTACTGCAGCGCAATGGCGTCAGGAAATAATTGATCTTTTACCTTTTGCGGCAATTCAGAATGCTGTATTCAAATTTCGGAATATTACTCAATACGAAAACCACTTGTATATTGATAATATTAACATTGATTTTATAACAAGTGTTGAAGCAATCAACAAACAATTTACTCCGCAAATTTACCCCAATCCTACTTCCGGAAAAATTAACATTTTATTTTCGGAACCCGTCAACGAATTATATAAGATAGAAATTTATAATTCTATCGGACAAAATGTTTTTACAAAAAAGAATGTAGCTGATTTCGAAAAAACTCAAATTGACTTAAATGGAATTGCGGATGGTGTTTATACTATAAATATTATTTCGGGAAAATATTCTTATAAAGGAAAATTAATTATACAAAATTAATTGCGGATGACTTTAAAGAACAAAAATATTTTTCGGTTTGTTTTAACATTGCTTGCAATTATTCTGTGCGCTTCAGGAATTAGTGAGGCTCAGTCTTCATTATGTAATTTTGACAATTACATAAGAAATAATTTTAATTCTGTTTCAATATCTGAAGCAAAAATAAAAAATTATTTAAGTATTACATCATTACAGAGATATCTAACTCATGGAAACATCTATAAAATTCCTGTAGTTGTTCATGTTATTCATGATGGAGGAATCGAAAATATTTCTGATGTTCAAATTCAGTCACAAATTGATGTATTAAATCAAGATTATCGAAGAATAGTTGGGACCAATGGATATGGGAATGGTGCTGATACTGAAATAGAATTTTGTCTGGCTAAAATAACTCCCGACGGTGATTGCACCAATGGGATTGTAAGAATCAAATCTCCGCTGGCATATCATGAGAGTTATCAGCGGGAACAACTCTCTCTTCTCAGCAGTTGGGATCCGAATAAATATCTCAACATTTATATTGTTAAATCAATGGCAGGCAGTGTTCTAGGCTATGCATCATTTCCCGGAGGACCTATAAATCAAGATGGCATGGTTGTGATCCACAATGCTTTTGGAACAATAGGAACTGCTCAATTTCCATTTAACCTTGGTCGAACGTGCTCTCATGAAATTGGACACTGGTTTGGATTATATCACACTTTTAACGGTGGTTGTGGCATTGATACATGTTCAGATGGCGATCAGGTATGCGACACACCGCCGGTAATTAATCCTAATTTTAATTGTTCTGTAACAAACACATGCAGTAACGATTTTCCTGATCTTCCTGATCAGATTGAGAATTACATGGATTATACAGATGATGTGTGCAAGAATATGTTTACTGCAGGTCAACGAGACAGGATGCAAGCTACATTGAATATATTCCGAAATGATATTTGGGCACCATCGAATTTGACAGCAACAGGATGCGATAGTAATTATATTTCTCCTATGTGTAATGTTGTAGCAAATTTTACTGCCAATGGAACTGATGTCTGCATAAACAACACTGTGACTTTTTTAAATCAAACATTAAACAATCCAACTTCGTTTTATTGGGTGTTTCCCGGTGGCAGTCCGGCAATTGATACTTCGTTAAACCCCATCATAACTTATGACACTTTGGGAGATTTCGATGTTACATTAATTGCTACCGGACAATTTGGATCGGACACACTTGTAATGAACAATTTCATTCATGTAATTCTTCCCTCAATTGGCCAAGCTATTCCATTTGATGAAACTTTTGAATCATCAACATTCCCATCAAATGGAATTACCATTGAAAATTCAGATAACGGTGTAACGTGGGAAAGAGATTCAGTTGCCATTTGTTTTGAAGGCATGGGATCAGCAAAGATTAATAACTTAGTCAATGTCAATTATGGACAAAGTGATGCACTCGTTTTGCCAAAGTTTGATCTTACATCCACATCTGATATTCCTTACTTAAAATTCAGATGGGCATACGCAAGGAGTGATGCAAATTATTCGGACGAACTGTTAGTATTAGTTTCCACTGATTGCGGATTGACTTTTTCGCAAATATTTTATAAAACCGGCTTTGCTTTAACGACCGGACCAACCCAAACTGTCCCATATATTCCCGACTCTACCACTGTCTGGAAAAAAGCAAACATCAACCTTAATCCGTATAGACAATTCAACAATGTAATTTTAAAAATAGTTAATGTAACCGATGGTGGTAACAATTTATACATTGACAGTCTTCATGTTGGAAGTATGATTCCGACAGGGACAGACTTTTCAGCGGAAAATAAAATTCAATCATCAATTGTTTACCCCAATCCTTTCAATAGTGAAATACAAATAAAGTTTTCTGAAAACGAATCTAAAGAAATTGAATTAGTCCTATTTGATTTGTATGGCAGAATACTAGATCAAACGATCGCTAAGATTCCGGAATCAAAAATTATTATATGGAAACCAATCCTGAAAGATAATAAGGTCTTGATTTTACAGATTAAAAGTGAGCATTCAATTTTATCTACGAAAGTTATTTATAGTAAATAGTTTTTCAGAAGAGATCAATCATAAAAATGTCGAATAAATGAGAGAATATTCGATCAAAACTCATTTAAAATATTGGCGTGAACTGCAAAAATTGAAGCATTCACTTTTGGAATTATATAATATTGAAGTTAATATTATACTTTGTAACGATTCTATAGAAGTTGGATTTGAATCTGATATTCCTCATCAAAAAATAAACGAAGTTCTAAACAGCCTGTTTTTGAATGCTGAACTTAGCTCTAAACTAATTGATTAAAGAAGTTCTGAATGTTAACATAGACATTAGAATTAAAAAATGTAGGAATGATAGTTAAGGTTTAATTTTTAATGATATTTTTCATTAAATTGCGATAAAATTTAATGAAAGTGAGAAAAACAAAGTACATCCTTTTTGCAATATTGCTTTGGTTTATACAGCCCTACTCATGTTTAGCACAATCTCCTATTCTTGAAAATTTTAGTGTGTTTGAAAGTAGTGGGAATGTATATTTAAATTGGACTGTAGGAGAAGGCTATACGTGTAGCGGAATTCAAATATATCATTCATTAGATTCATTTAACTGGAAGCGAATAGGAGAAATAGGTGGCATTTGCGGAAGTAGCTCTGAAGCTGTGTCATATTCCTTTGTTCATGAAATGCCTGCTTTTAATACAATTAATAAATATCGATTACAGCTCGGTTTGTTAGGATTTTCAAATACTTTAAGTATCACTCTAATTGATATTAAAAAAGATGGCTATAGAATTTATCCGAATCCGGTAACAAATAATTCAGTTATCTATTTTAATAATATTCGCAAGCAGTTATGCAATCTTTTAGTTTATAATGTTTCGGGAAGTCCGGTTGCCCAAGTTAACAGTAATTCAGATGAGTTTGATATTAGTCAGATTAGACTTATTGCGGGACTATATTTTTTTACAATTAGAAATGAGGGTGGTATTAACTTAAACGGAAAGTTTCTTGTATTATAAGATAATTAAATTAATTGTTAGGCGCACCGGCGTCAACCCAACACTTTAACAAGTTAAATTGTTTAATTGTAAGTGGAGGTAGGGTAGTCGGTGGCATTGATTTAGATTCAAAAACCTTTAATTCAAATTGTCCGTTAGCTACTCTCGTTTTTACTTCATCATATAAATTAAAATTCCCAACTGAAGTCGAATCTCCGTTATGGCAACCTGAAAGAGCACAGCGGCTTTGGATCAATGGAACTATACTTTCAGAATATTTTACGGCTATTCTTTCGCAAGGATTTAATTCAAGGTTATCGTAAGTGCATCCGGAAAATAAAATTATAACAATGAAGATTGAAAACAATTTCCTTACCCTCTGTTTATTTTTGAATAACAAGTTTTCCTTTTCCAATTAAGTTAGTTTCTGATAGTAATTGATAAAAATAAATTCCATTAGGTATGTTCAAATCAGTTTCCGATAAAGAACTCGAAATTCTATTACTAAAAACTTTTTCACCAACTGAATTATAAATTACAAATGAACATTCAGATTCCTCTTTAAGATCAATTGCTAATTTCCCCTGTGAAGGATTTGGAAAAATACTGTAATTATTCTGCCCAGATAAAGATGTAATATTTGATGTACACTGAACAACAATTGATGCATCCATGTGACCTCCGTTCGCAGGGTGGCATGTATAATTGTAGGTCCCTGCCTGAGTAACCACATAAATAAATCCGGAAGTAGTTATATTACCTGAAGCCCATGTGGCTGCACCGGTTGGAACAGAAGTAGAAGCTGTAGTATGTACTCCACTTACAAGAACCCAACGTATTGTATCGCCACAATTTGCTGTGGCAACCTCCGGGCTGAATTGTTCTGTAGCCGAGGTTGTTCCCATTGCCTCTATAATAATTGTATTGGCCTGCACGTGAAACACAGTTGCAAGAATTGTAATTGCTATTACTATAAAGGTTTTTCTCATGGGTTGATTTTTCAGTTTCTAAGTTGACTATTAAAACATTCAAATATACTTTATTCTATTGACTTTAAAGCATACCTATCCGGAGAAGATATAATTTAACCAAGAATACAGATTTTCAAGAGTCGGAACCCATTCTTTTTGATTCAAACTATATCGCTCATAGCGATTCAATTTATTCTATCTTAATTGTCTCTTTTACCTAAAATGCTTGGTAACCCAAACCTAAAGTTCTGTCCATGAAATCTGACATAGTTGTCCCTGCTGTACTTGTAGCAAGTATAACTGCCCAATAAATTATTGGATGAAACTTCTTAGTCATAGAAATTAAATCTCCTGCGGTCTCACCTAAAGTGGTTTCACAAATTTTCATTATCCAAAAAGAAAGTGTGATAGCTGGTAGTTTATTCATAGCTTAAATTGTAGTTACTTCGGTTACTTTACTTCCCTTCTCTAAAATTCATAAGTTGCAAACTTGTGAGAATAACTACAAGTGTAACTCCAACATCAGCTGCTATGGCGAAAACTAAATTGCTGTAACCAATGAGCGCAAGTGTGATAAAGATAAGCTTTACAGCTATAGCTCCAATTGTGTTAAATTTTATTCTACGTAAAGTTTTTTGACTCAATCGAATTAAAAACGGAATAAGTGAAAGTTTATCGTTCATCAATGCAATGTTTGCAGTTTCAATAGCTGTGTCGCTTCCTGCTGCGCCCATTGCAATCCCAACAGTGCTTTGTGCCAAAGCTGGTGCATCATTTATTCCATCACCGACCATTGCTACAAATTTATATTGCAGTAAAAGTTCCTTTATTTTTTCCGCTTTATTCTCAGGAAGCAATCCGCCAAATATTCTTTTGATGCCTACTTGTTGTGCAACATAGTTTGCCGCTTTTTCGCTGTCACCTGTGAGCATCACAGGTTCAATGTTTAACAATTCTATTTCTTTTAATGCTGCTTGACTGTCTGGTTTTATTTCATCCATCAAACCAATTATTCCCGCAACTCCATCACCAAAACTTACAACGACACTTGTTTTGCCTTGCGATGAAAGATGCTCTACAATATTTTCGGATTCTATATCTGTTTGCTGGTGCTCTTTTATAAAGTCAAGTTTGCCTACATAGATTGTTTCGTCCTCACAAACTAAACATTTGGCTATTGCACCCTTGCCTAATATGCTTTTGAAAGCTTCGGTTTTGTGTGGTTCAAATCCTTCCTTCCTGCTTGCATTAACTATGGCTTGTGCAAGTGGATGTTCTGAAAACATTTCTGCTCCTGCTGTGCAGGCCAATAATTCTTCGCGACTTGTTCCATTCAATGGAAAAATATCTGACACTATTGGATTTCCAAAGGTGATAGTTCTTGTTTTATCTAATGCAATGGATTTAATTTTTGCCAATGCTTCAAGGTATTTTCCACCTTTTACTAATGCTCCTTTTGCTGATGCGTTACCAATGGCTGCATAGATAGCTACCGGGGTCGAAATAACCAATGCGCACGGACAAGCAATAACTAGCAATGTAATTGCTTGCTGCAACCAATGGTTTAATTCTAAATGCAAAACAAAAACGGGAATTGAGAAAACTAAAATTGCCATAACAATTATTGAGGGAGTGTAATACTTTGAAAATTGCTGAATGAATTTTTGTGTTTTGCTTTTATTTGTTGATGCCTCAAATGTTAGTCGTATAATTTTTGAAAATGTTGTATCAACGGAAAGTTTTGTTGTTTCCATTTCTATGAAACCGTTTTTGTTTAAAGTTCCGGCAAAAAGATTATCGCCTAAGTGTTTGTCTTTTGGAATTGGTTCGCCTGTTATTGCTGCTTCATCAACTGTGGTTTCGCCTGATATAATTTTTCCGTCCAAAGGTATCATTTCACCAGCTTTCACCTGAATTATTGATCCTATTGCAATTTTATCAATTGGAACATTTCCGTTTTGCGATTTTAGAAAAGCTGTCTTAGGGGCTTTACTCACTAATTCATCTAATGCAGATTTTGAATTTTCTATTCCAATATCTTCCAGCCTTTCACCCAATACATACAACACTATTACTACAGCGGCTTCAGGAAACTCTTTTAAATAAAATGCTCCCATAACTGCAATAGTCATTAGTAAGTTGATGCTACTGAATTGTAGTTTGAAAATTGCTTTTATTCCATTCAATAAAACATTGTAACCGATTCCTAAAATGAAAACAGCGAAAACAAAGGGTGCATACGGCATTGGTATGTGTATGCCGATAATTGATAAAACTTCTAACGCTACAACTATTATGATTGCGAAAAGAAGAAAAATAAATTTTTTATCATTGAAAGGAAGTTTCATTTAGCTAAGTTTTTAATTATTTTTTTCGCTTATTAATTTGAGTATATAATTCTGAGCATCCTCTACAGTTTTTATTTTATCAGCGTCATCATCAGGAACAGAAATGTTAAACTCCTTTTCAAATTCCATTATAAGTTCAACCATATCTAAGGAGTCTGCGCCAAAATCTTCACTAAAACGAGCAGTTGATATTATTACGCTCTCATCAATTTCTAATTTGTCAATGATGAGTGCATTGAATCTTTCTTTAAAGTTTTCCATTTTCTATGATATTTAAAGAGTGAAGAACCCTGCTTTGCAAGCATCTTGTTGTTAGCAAGGGCCAGAAGAACAAGTGTTCACCCGTAATAAAAACCCAAGTTATTCTTCTTCTGTATTTTTCATTTTCATTAGCAAGGTATATGCTCCTTTTGTAACGAAAGTCTTGTTTTGAATATCGGTGCTATCTGAAAAAGTAATTTGAGTGAAACCGTTTTCGTTGTTGGCCGTTTTTACTTCTACCATTTCATATTTTTTGCTATCTGTTTCAACGAACACATATTGTTTTCCTTCAAATTGCACAATGCCTTCATTGGAAATTACGAAAGCATTATTGGTGGCAACTTCAACCTGCGCATTCATATACATTCCCGGAATTAAGGATTTATCGTAATTGTCAAAGTGGCATTGCACATGAACTGTTCTTTCCGGTGAAACATCTTTGCCAATCAAAATAATTTCGCAATTGTATTTTTTATTTGGTTGCGTGTTGTTGTATGAAATTAGTTTTTGTCCAATAGATATTTTATCTAAATCTTTTTCAAATACTGTAAGTTGTAAATGAATGTCAGAAGGGTTGACTAGTTCAAACAGCACATCTGTTGGCGTTGCATATTTACCAATATTCATGTTTACCTCTGAAACGAAACCATCAATTGGAGAATAAATATTGATACTTTTTGAAATAGTATTCACATCTAATTTGTCGGTATTAATACCAATTAGTTGTAGTTTCTCTGACAAAGATTTAATCAGTATCTTTTGTGAAAGATAGTCGGTTTGTGCGTTCTCAAAAATTTTGTCGCTGCTTGCTTTGCTTAGATTCAATTCTTTTTGGCGTGTAAATTCCTTTTCGATGGAACTGAAATGCGCTTTTGCAGTGAGATAATCTTGTTGCAGTTGGATGTATTGTTGATCTTCCATGGTTGCAATAATTTCTCCTTTGCTGATGTGCATACCTGAAAGAAGTTTGGTTGATTTCAAGTATCCTCCTAATGGAACACTAACCGAAATCATGTTTTGAGGCGGCACTTCAATTTTTCCATTCACTTTTAAAAGAGATGAAATATTTCGTTGCTCAATTTTAGCTGTTTTAATGTCAGCGTTTTTGAATTGTGCGTCTGTTAGTTCAACGGTGCTTTCGTTAACCACTTCTTCTACTGCAGCTGGTTCTGTTTTCTTGGTTCCACAAGAAGAAATTAGTATTAGGCAATTTGCAAATAGCAAAGTGCAAAATGATATAATGATATATTTTTTACTCATAATTTTGTTTTTTTTTATAAATTATTGAATTAGTGAACTACAGTATTTAGGTCTCATTGTTGAAACTTATTTTGTAGTTAAGAAATTTAATTGAATGATGGATTGATTGAGATTTTTTATTGCATCGGCATAATCACTTTGAATACTTGCGGCATTGTTGATTAGCATTGTCCATTCCAAATAATTGATGTTACCGTTTGCAAATTGCTGATTGGCTGTTTTGGTGATGGTGTTGGCATTTTTCAGGGCAGTAGTTTCAAAATAGGTTACAATATCGTAGTTTGCCTTATATTGCTTAAAAACAGTTTGATACTCAGTTTTCAGGCTTTGCAATCCAACTTGATAATTGTTTTCTGAAATCTGTTCTTGCATTTTGGAAGCACCGATTTTTCCTTTTTGAGAAAAGAAAAACAGTGGAATGCCAATACCAAACTCAACAGAGTTAAAACGAAATGATTTTGGATATACCACATCGTCCGGTCCTTTGCCCTGGATACTTTGATTGTAATACCCAAAATTTAATTCCGGGAGCAACTTGTTTGCTTCTAATCGTTTATTGATTAATGCAATTTGTTTTTGTTGCAGTAACATTTTAATCTGAGGATGGTCTTTGATTGAAGAAGAATCTAGTATTGCAATAAAAACCATTTTAGAGTTATCTGACATAGGCGTGAAAACTGTTGGTGTGTTTAGCAACAATTGAAATTGCATTTGCAATACTTCCAGATCATTTTTCAGTTGAGTTAATTGAATAGCTATCTGTCCCCGTTGTGTTTCGGCTGTTGTTTTTTCTAAAATATTGCTTTCACCGTTTGCAAAACGCAAGTTGGCTTTTTCTAAAAACGAAGCAAAAACACTGTCAGTTTGAAAAAGTATTCTTTGCTTTAGCTGTAAATAAACTAACAAGTAAAAAGCATCGCTAACTTGTTTTTTAAGTTCTGCTTCTTTTAAGACAATATTCAATATACTACTTTTATAAATTTCATTTTGCAGTGATTTTTGTTTAGTATAAACAGTTGGAAAACTTATTGATTGATAAATTCCTATCTTGTTGTCTTTGTAAATTGAATTTAGTTGTCCAAATTCACCAATGAGATTTGTTTGAGGGATGTCAACGGCGGCGGCTTTAAGTTTCCTTTGGAATTCAGCATTTAAAACTTGGTTCTTAACGGTTAAATTATTCTTCAGTGCTGTATCAATAGCATTTTGCAAATTAATTGGAGTTTGAGCAAAAGAATAATTGCAATTGGCCAAAAGCGACAGGCAAATCACAATTGCTGTGATTGGTATTTTGTTTTTCTTCCTTCCTGTAAAACCTTTTTCAAAAAGAATATACAATACAGGCAAAACAAAAAGGGTAAGGAACGTTGCTATCAACAATCCACCGATGACAACGGTTGCTAATGGTCGTTGCACTTCTGCACCTGAACCGTTGCTTAAGGCCATTGGTAAGAAGCCAAGTGATGCAACAAATGCTGTCATTAGTACCGGTCGTAAACGAATTTTTGTTCCTTTCAAAACAATCTCTCGCGTGTCGGCTTCGCCACTTAGTTTTATCCGGTTGAATTCTGCAATCAATACAATTCCATTTAGCACCGCTACGCCAAACAGGGCAATAAAACCAACTCCTGCACTGATGCTGAAAGGCATTCCACGCATAGCTAGAAATAAAATTCCGCCAATTGCTGAAAGCGGAATTGCTGAATAAATGAGGAGTCCTTGTTTTACTGAACCGAAAGCAAAATAGAGAAGAAGAAAAATTAAAAGCAGTGAAAGCGGGACAACGATCCCTAATCGTTTTTTTGCTGCAATTAAATTTTCAAAAGCTCCACCATATGTTACAAAATATCCGGCTGGTATTTTCACTTGATTTCCAATTTTATCTTGTAACTCTTTTACAATGGTCTGCACATCTTTACCGCGAACATTGAAGCCAACAATGATTCTACGCTTTGCATCATCACGCTGAATTTGATTTACACTTTCCTGAATTGAAACATCGGCAACTTGGTAAAGAGGAATCTGCGTTCCATTTGAAGTTGGGATTAAAAGATTTTGCACATCTTCTAAATTTTGTCTTTGCTCACCCGCAAGGCGCACCACTAGATCGAAACGCTTTTCGTCTTCAAATACTAGTCCGCTGCTTTGACCTGCAAATGCAGTATTCACTACACTATTGATGTCATCAATATTTAAACCGTATTGCGCAATGATGTTCCTCTTGTAGGAAATAATTACTTGAGGCAAACCGGTTATACTTTCTACGTAAATATCTTTCGCGCCATCAATGTTACCGGCAACGTCACCCAATAGAGTTGCATATTTTGTGAGAGTGTCAAGGTTCTCTCCATAAATTTTACAAACCACATCTTGTTTTGCGCCTGTCATCAATTCATTAAAACGCATGGCAACGGGATATTGAAAACCATAAGTAACGCCCGGTACGTCTTGCAAAGCTTCACTCATTTTTTCTGCAAGCTCATTAAACGAATTTGCTGATGTCCATTCACTTTTATCTTTCAATATAATCATTAGATCGGCTGCTTCCATCGGCATAGGATCAGTTGGAATCTCTCCACTACCAATTTTTCCAACTACTTTTATTACTTCAGGAAATTTTGCTTTTAAAATATGTGCTGCTTTTAAACAACTTTCAACAGTAGTATT
Source organism: Bacteroidota bacterium (assembly GCA_043721935.1). Lineage (GTDB taxonomy): Bacteria > Bacteroidota > Bacteroidia > AKYH767-A > 2013-40CM-41-45 > JADKIH01. Next base: position 36,144 of record JAYSPU010000210.1, read on the forward strand.
GATATTGCTGCCTGTCAACACTCTAGTCTCTACTGCAAAGTCGCCTTCTTCTAAGGCAGGAATAAACTCACCACCCATTTGAGAGAAAATTAAAATTGAAACTAAAAACAAACCAATTGTTGCACCGATAATAACTTTTGGGAAATTCAAAACTTTTGACAAGTACTTTTGATGTCCATTTATAAAAAAGTCCATCATTCGATCAGAAATATTTTTCTTGTGCGAAATTCCTTTGCGTAAAAACAATGCACTCATCATTGGAATATAGGTGAGTGAAAGAATAAAAGCACCTAATAACGCGAAAGCCACTGTTTGTGCCATTGGTTTAAACATTTTGCCCTCAATTCCTTCTAATGAAAAAATGGGGAGATATACTATGAGAATAATTATTTGTCCGAACACCGCACTGTTCATCATGCGGCTTGCCGAATGATTTACTTCAATGTCCATTTCAGCTTGATTGACATTGGTAAGCTGCGCAAACTTTTTATTGTGAACTAAACTGTGCATCACAGCTTCTACAATAATTACTGCACCATCCACAATCAAACCGAAATCCAATGCTCCTAAACTCATAAGATTTCCGCTAACGCCAAACATGTTCATCATGATTACGGCAAACAGCATGGCTAAAGGGATTACTGATGCTACTAATAGTCCAGCTCGGAAACTTCCTAAGAACAAAACCAAAACAAAAATAACGATCAATGCACCTTCCAATAAATTTTTTGAAACTGTTCCAATCGCATTGTTCACCATTTTGGTTCTGTCAAGAAATGGTTCAATAACAACTCCTTCAGGCAAAGATTTTTCAATTTGTGTAATGCGTTCTTTTACATTTTTTATTACATCATTACTGTTCCCGCCTTTCAACATCATTACAACTGCACCTGCTGCTTCACCTTCGTCATTATAAGTCATGCCTCCATACCGAACTGCGCTTCCAATTCTCACTTCGGCAACATCGTTTATTAAAAGAGGTGTGCCGTTAGCTGTATTTTTTACAACAATACTTTTTATATCGTCAATATTTCCGATCAAACCTTCGCTTCTGATATAAAGTACAGTTGATTTTTTTTCAATGTATGCACCACCTGTATTTCCGTTATTATGCTCCAAAGCAGTGAACACATCATTTATAGTAATGTTAAATGATTTTAGTTTGTTAGCATCAATTGCAATTTCATATTGTTTCAATTTACCACCAAAACTGCTTACATCTGCAACACCTTTTACACTCAACAATTGTCTGCGAACAATCCAATCCTGAATTGTTCGTAATTCAGTTGCATCGTATTTGGTTTCGTAACCGTGCTTAGCACGAATTAAGTATTGGTAAATTTCACCCAAACCTGTTGTCACAGGTGCTAACTCCGGTGATCCAAGTCCTTTAGGAATTTGTTCTTGTGCAATTTTTAATCTTTCGCTTACTTGTTGTCTTGCCCAATAGACATCCACATCATCATCAAAGACGATGGTGATAAGTGACAGACCGAACCGTGAGAAACTGCGAATTTCTTTTAGTCCGGGAATATTGCTGTTGGCTTGTTCAATTGGAAATGTGATGAACCGTTCCACATCAGGCGCACCCAATGAAGGTGCGGTAGTGATTACCTGCACTTGATTGTCAGTTATGTCGGGAACTGCATCAATCGGCAGTTTTGTAATTTGGTAGCTGCCGTAACCAATAAGGGCTAAAAGGAATAGTCCTATTATGAGTTTGTTCTTTATAGAGAACGCAATTATTTTATCGAGCATTATTTATCAGTTAAAATGAATGAATACACAAATCAATACTAAAGCTGAATGCTTAGTAAAGAGGTGAACTACTCGCTACAAACGAGTTCATAAATTAATTAACTGAGTTTTGGCGGTTGCCAGATAGAAGAATTGTCTATTGAAAAAAACTGTTGATCGAAAAGTTCAAAGTCGTTTAATGCAGGTTGACCCTGTAAAGTGATATTGGGAGAATAAAGAATATTCATTGCAGTCGAACAGCAAGAGCAAAAGCAAAATGGACTACAAATGTCATTGTCCAATTCATGATGTTCTGAAGCACTTTGTATGGAAGTTGGAGCGTCGTGCAGATGGGAATCACAAATGTCGTTGCAGGGCATGATCATGATCGCCATTAAATAGATGGCGAGGGAAAAACATAATATGCGCTTATATTGGTTCACAGCGTAAAAGTAGTGAAAGTTCTTAAAAAAGCAATTTCGAGCAAAAAAGCGATTTAAGCGCAACAAAGCAATAAATACTCATTCATTTCGTATATTTACCTAATAAATATATAACTGAAATGAAAATTAATCATACAACAAAATTCTTTTTAGCACTCTTTATGCAAATTGCTCTTTCAACCCATACTCACGCCGGGATTTCGAAAAGGGTTTCAATTAAAACAAACATTTATTGTGATCATTGCAAACAGTGTGAAAGCTGTGGAGGAAAAATAGAACACGATCTAACATTTGACAAAGGAATTGAAACTGTCAAGCTAGATGAAAAAGCAATGACTATTACAGTTACTTATAACTCAAAGAAAACAACTCCAGAAGCAATCAGACTTTTGAATTCCAAATATGGTTTTGATGCTGATGATGTAAAGGCTGATCCAACAGCATATTCAAAATTGGACGAATGTTGGCCGGAAGAAATAAAAGTATCAAGGAATCAGTAGTTGAAAAATAAAGTCTTTCTCTAATAACCTATAATATTCATAATTTCGCGAAATTTTTTGCTGAAGCCAAAGAAAAAGAAAGCCGGTTCTACCCGGATTCTTATCAATTGTATTTGTTAAAATTTTCTATCACTTGCTCATAATCATTCCAATCAACTCCAGGATTATGTGCTCTACGAGAACTGGAAATAATTACAACACTATATTCAATACTTCTGGGATATGAGAGAGTAGAACCATCGGAATTAAAGTTATAAAGATGGATTATTCCTAATTCAAAATCAAAGTTAGTCACATTTAGTCCACTAATGTCTGGAAGTGGAGACCATCCATCCACATACTTTCGGAGGACACTGACTAAACCCCTGTCAACGATGTCTTGAGTAATACCTACTGTTGTAATATCAGCGTTGTAGACCACACTGTTCAAGGCCCAGTTGGAAATAATTACACTGTTAGTTCCAACAACATTTGCATTTCCATTCGTAACATTTGTACCATTTGTACCGTTTTGGCCAGAAGGGCCAACAGGTCCCGTATCACCTTTTTTACATGAAGTAAATAGTGATACTGTTGCCATTGCAATAATTAATAATGATTTTCTCATAATGATTAATGTGTTTTGATTATGTTCACCCAAAGCCCAATGTGAACGTTAATAAAAAGGCAGCGCAGACTAAGTATCTTACTCACACCTGAGGTACTGGTTTACCCGAAAGCAAATAAGTACAGCGCACGCTGTTAACGCGGCGTTCACTTATTCTTTGCTTTCTGCGAAAATTGCCAGTTTTCAGGTGCAAGAATAGATAACGCTATATCAAATGTCTTGGGGTAAATTTAAAGGTCCAATCAGAAATCTTTATGATTTTTTTACGTTCCCAAACTGATTACATGCCAGTTAGTTTGAATTCTATGTAGACCGTTAATGTTGTTTGTTTGATTCGTCATTTGTCCTCACATTTTCATTCCCCCCATCGGATCAGCATCGCGCTTTAACTTGAATTCACTATTAATAAGAAATGCTCCGCTGACTACAACATTTTCTCCTTCTTTTAAGCCCTTTGTTATTTCAATCTCTTCGTTATTACTGATACCTGTCATTACCATTCGGCTTTCAAAAGTGCTGTCTGCTTTTTGTATCCACACCGAGTTTCCATTTGCCTCCTGAAGCACGGCATCAACCGGTAACACCAATGTGTTTTTTAATTTTGTTTTCAAATGAATTGTTGCTAGCATACCGGGTTTTAATTGTTGATTTGAATTTGGTATTTCGGCACGAATAATATTTACAATGCTGTTGCTGTTTAATGCCGGACTTACAAATGAGATGCGCGTTTTCAAATTTCCAAATCCTTCTATTGAAATTTCTGCTTCGTCATTATTTTTCACTGATGATAATTCATGGGAATACAATTGTGCCTCTACCCAAAGCGAACTTAAATCACTAATGCTGAAAAGCGTTGCGCCCTGAATTATATAATCGCCTTCGCGAACAATTATGTCGCTGATGATACCGTTTGACTTGCTGTAAATTTTTGTTGTGATATTTATTTCCTTTGTTTTTTCCAGTTCTGTTAATTGGTTTTCTGTTAATCCCCAGAGCAATAATTTATTTTTTGCGGATTCTTTTAACGAGTTAAAATATTCATCGTTGTTGGATTTGCTTCCTGCTTGCTGCAATGCAAAAAGAAAATCTTTTTTTGCAGTCTGTAATTCTTCACTGTATATTTCATACAATACATCTCCTTTGTTAATGCTTTCTCCGGTGAATTTGAAATACAATTTATCAATTCTGCCCATTATGCGCGAATTGACTTGATAAGATTTATTTTCATCGGGCACGATACTTCCAGTCAATATAATTTCTTCAGATATATTTTTCATTGTAATAGGCTCTACTTTTATATTCGCTAACCGCATTTGCGAATCACTTATTTTAAAACTGCTCATCGCTGCGTGTTCTTCGGATTTGACATCCATTTTTTCTTCTTTCTTTTTTCCACAGGAAAATAAAAGGAGAAGTGTTGCTGCTATAATTATTTTAGTTTGCATTGTGTTTGATTTTAATAAAACCCTCGCTATCCATCAGGTACTGCGCATTTTCTGCAATGGTATTTCCATTTTTCAATCCTTCCATAATCAGAATGTTTTTTCCAGATGTTATACCACTGCTTATTTTATGTGCATAAAACATGTTTCCGTCTTTCATATAAACAACCTGCTGATTTCCTAAATCAATAATTGCAGTACGCGGAATCCAAATTCCTGTAACAGATTCTGGTTGAATAAATGCTTTGAATAAATCACCCTTCTTAAGATTGTTGTTTTTATTATTTAGATAAGCTCGGACATTTAAAAATTTACTGCCTGAAGAAAAAACAGGTTCAACAAAATCAACCTGTGTTATCAAGGTGTCATCTGGAAAACCATTCATAACCAAATTTATTAGCTGTCCTTTTTTTATCTGATTTATTTCTCCTGCGTAAACTTTCATCACTCCCCACACTTGTTGCGCATTGATAACTTTAAAAACCGTTTCTCCCTGCTTAACATACTGACCTTCTTTAATTGAAAAAGTATTTGACAGTGGTGCCGCACCTTTATTCATTTCATCTGATTTCATTGAAGAGCTTGCAGGTGCGCTTGTCATTTCTTCACTTATAACATATCCGTCGGCTGGACTGTAAATGCTTAGTGTTGCCGTTACATTTTTTGATTTCGAGATTTCATCTAACTGCTGTTGCGATAAGCCAAGCAATTTTAATTTCAGTTTTGATGCATTGATTAATTTAGTATTTGCGCTATCACTTTTCTCAAGATAAATTAAATTCTGAACTTCTGTTTGCAAGTCGGGGCTGTAAATATCATAGAGCTTTTCTCCTTTATGCACCGATTGATATTGGTATTTGACATAAAGTTTTTCAATTCGTCCGCCTACCCGTGCAGCTATATTTTCAAATCTTCGTGTGTCATATTCAACAGAACCGATTGCAGTTATAAGAGGTGAAACTATTGTTTGTTTAACCGTTAAAATTTTTACATTTGAAATTACTGATTCATTCGTTGGCTTAACTACATCTGCAATACTGATTGTTGTATCTAACCCAACGCCATCTGTTTTTTCGACCAGCTGCATTCCGCAAATCGGGCATTTGCCTGGAGCATCTCTGATTATCTGCGGGTGCATGGAGCAGGTGTATATTTTTTTTGCGACTGTTTTTTCATGCCCTTCGTGTTCTGCTTTTTTGTCTTTGCAACCATTTAAAAGAAGAAACGAAAATATTGTCGTCATCACTAAAAATAAAATATTGAAAATATTTCTAACTTTGGTTTTCATCTTATCGCTTTTCAATTTCTTTTTCATAACTGATTTGAATTTGCAGCAGCTCATTCACCTTGTCTAAATATTCAAGTTGTTTCATGTTGAACATTTCCCGTGCATCAAGCACCATGAATAACATTTCTGTGTTTTGATTGTAAGCTAACAGTGTTGTTTCATAATTTTTTTTCAGCGAGGGAATGATACTGTCGCTGTAAAGAATTAATTGCTGTTTTTTGAATTTCATTTGTGTTCGCAAATCTTCCAATTTGCCTGCGACTTCATTTGCAATATTTTCTTTTTGCTTTTGCATGGATGCAATTTCAAAGTTCAAGCCTTTCACATTGGATTTGTACATTTTAGATGACCATGGAGCAATTGGAATGGTGATCATTCCCATTACAGTGAATTGATTTGGCGGCATTCCAAACGCATTCATGTGGTCGTAGCGGATTCCAAAATCAGGAAGGCGTTGATTTTTTTCCAATTGTTGTTTGAACTGCATCATGCTGATTTGATTCTCTACTGATTTAAAATCGCTGCGATACGATTTAATTGCACTTGTATCAACCAACTGTATTTCATAATTCTGAATCACAAAAGATGAATCCACGTCAAACAAAATATTTTTGTCACGGTTCATCAATGTGTTCAGTGCAATTCTCATTTGAGATATTTCCTGCTCTAACATCACTTGCATATTTTTCAAATCATACAACTCCGATTTCGCTTTGTAAATGCTGTTTAACTTTTGGTCACCATATGGATATTTGTTTTCAGAACTTGCGATTATATATTCAAGAATTTCTTCACTCTGATTCAGCACCTTTATTTTCTTTTTCATTATCACCCAATCGTAGTATAACATTTTTGCCATGCTGAACATTTGGTTCTGTGAAAATGATTTATTTTGCTGTTCAACGGCTGACATGCTTTGCATGTATTTTTTATTTGCGGAAAGTTTCAACGGATTTGGAATCATCTGTTCACCGCTAATCATAAAAGCACCCATATTATTTTCTCCATTGTACGGATACATAAATAATCCCGCACCAAACTGAGGAGGCATCCATGACTTCGCTCCTTCGGCATAGGCATTGAGCGCTTTGATTTTTGCATCGTACATCAACAGCATAGGGTAATTAATTTCGACTGTTAACAAAACTGTATCAATAGAAACCACCTGCGCTTTCGTTTGTATGAAGGTGCATACTAAAATGAAAAATACAAGTGATGTTGTTTTATTTATTTTCATCCTTCTTATCACGTTTGTCACTAAGCACTTCAATTTTCCCATGTTTTTTATATTCATATTCTTTTGTCATTAAAAAAATAATTGGAGTAACGAGCAACACATGAATGGCAGAGGTAAACATTCCGCCAATCATGGGTAATGCAATTGGTCGCATGACATCACTGCCTGTTGCAGTGGAAAATAGTATTGGGACCAAACCCGCGATTGCAGCAAAGACTGTCATCAGTTTTGGTCGCAATCTTTTCACCGCACCTGCAACAACGGCTTCGCGAATATCAACCAAAGAAATACTGTTTTTATCATTTCCTTTTTCAACTGTGAGCTTTGTTACGGCTTCATCCAAATAAATAACCATGAGCACACCTGTTTCAACTGCTACACCGAGTAATGCAATAAATCCTACTGCAACTGCAACCGATAAATTTATTCCATAGAAATAAACAATGTAAACTCCGCCTACTAAAGCAAACGGAACACTTATGGAAGTGATAATTGCTTCTTTGAAAGATTTGTATGTATAAAATAATAGTATGAAAATAGAAAGCAATGCAAGAGGAACAATGATTGACAAACGTTTGTTAGCGCGCACCTGATTTTCCCATTGTCCGCTCCACTCAATGTAATATCCTTTAGGAAGTTTCGACACCATTGCATTTAATTTATTTTGGGCTTCGGTAACGGTGCTTCCCAAATCGCGATCGCGCACATTGAATAAAACGGTGCCACGCAACATTGCATTTTCTGAATTTATCATTGGAGGACCTTCGCTGATGTATACATCAGCAACAGTACTTAACGGCACAGGACCATAAGAGGGCGTTTGCACTAACAAACGATTGATGTCTTTTATACTGCTACGGTAGTTTTGCGCAAAGCGTGCATTGACACTAAAGCGTTGCCGTCCGTCAATCACTGTAGTTAATTTCATTCCACCCAAAGCAGATTCTATCACCATG
>JAYSPU010000211.1:0-1534 GCA_043721935.1 Bacteroidota bacterium
AAAAATGCTGTGGTTATTGTTATTGGAATGGTGATTCTTGCTGTTACTATTTTCCGTTTTTATCGCGCCGGCATAGTTGATTTCTCCGATCAGAAAAACTGGATACTCTACATGAACAATCAGGTCGTCACCCGATTAGACAGTATCATGTTTGGAGTTTTAGGAGCATTTGTAAAATGGTATTATCCCGAAAGGTGGAAACAAAAGATCAGGCTTCTCTTCTTTTTGGGAATCTCCATCTTGTTTTACTCGCACCTCAATGACTTATTCGGCGACAGGAGAATTACGATTTACTGGTCGCTTACATTGGCACCGATTGGCACATTATTGATGCTTCCGTTTTTGGATTCTGTTAAATCGGGAAAAGGATTGGTTCATCGATGGATTACTCACATCAGCATAATTTCGTACAGCATGTATTTGTTGAATCTCACCCCGATTCAATTTTACCTGATGCCATTTATAAACAAAGCATTACATATTCCGAAGAATCATTCCCTGACATCCGATGCATTTCAATACTTACTTTTCTGGACGCTGACGATTGTTTTATCTACCATGCTATACCGTTATTTTGAAAAACCGGCTACAGCATTGCGTGAGAAAAAATTCTTCCGATAAAAACGATCTATTGTTTAATGACAATTGATTTGTCAATTCTATCATCAGTTTGAATGAATAGATAATACATTCCTTTTTGAAATCCGCTTAAATCAATTTTGCTTTTCTCATCTGTAGTGCTGAAGGAAGACATAAGGCGTCCTTGCATATCATAAAAAGTACAAGTTTTAAGTCCGGGACGATCGAAGGTTATGGAACAAATATCTGACGTCGGATTTGGAAAGACGTCTACATAATGAGCGGAAGATTCGCGAAGCAAAGTCGGCTGATCAAAGGCAATGTCATCAACATAAAGTGTCGTTCCGAAAGATGGAACCAGGTTCGAGCTTGACACAAAACTGATGTTGATTGTATCCGGAGTGTTTCCTGAAAAATAAAGAATGTTAATTTCTGCAGCTGTATATGAATTAGAAGAAGCAGTCAAATTAATAACTCCGCTACCAATTATCTCCCGTTGATTTGTCCATCTCGTTAAAGTAACTGAAGCCTGAGCCGTATCATTTCCATTTCGCGCATACTTATACCAGAACTTCAACATATCAGGGCGCGATGAAAACGGCTGACCAAAAAATGTCATCGCACCACCGTTGTTAATCATGCTACCATAATTTATCTGTCCGCTCATTCCAACACCCGGCGACAAATAGATTGTTTGAATAGCCACAGCAAATTGTCCGCTATGCGATTCATTACTTCTGGTAACGGTTGGATTCCCCGTAAACGACACCTGATCCTTAGTCCTAAATGAATCCGGAACCATGAAATTTCCACCGGAATGCCAGTTTTCAAAACTGAAATTGCCCACTTCCTGAGCATTTACGCAACAATTAGTAATCAATAACCCGAAAATGATGATATAAAATTTCATGACTATCAATTTAGACAATCATTGAGCGAAAGGTGGGGAAAATGG
>JAYSPU010000212.1:0-3532 GCA_043721935.1 Bacteroidota bacterium
GCAAACGTTATTCAACAAGTTCAACGACCGACGATAATCTTAAGTCACAATAAGACATTGGCGGCTCAATTGTATGGTGAGTTCAAGCAGTTTTTTCCGAACAATGCTGTTGAGTATTTTGTTTCCTACTACGATTACTATCAGCCGGAAGCATTTATTCCTACAACTAACACCTACATAGAAAAAGATCTGGCAATTAATGATGAAATTGAAAAGCTCCGACTGAGTACGACAACGGCACTTCTTTCAGGGCGAGAGGATGTGATAGTAGTGAGTTCAGTTTCGTGTATATATGGAATTGGGAATCCGGTCGATTTTAAAAACAACATCATCAAAATAAAAGAAGGCGAACGAATTGGTAGAAATGCATTTTTACACAGACTAGTAACCTCACTTTATTCGCGAACAGAAATGGAATTCACTCGTGGAAAATTCCGCGTTCGAGGCGAAACTGTTGATGTATTTATTGCTTATGGAGACATCGCTTATCGATTTAATTTTTTCGGAGATCAAATAGAGGAAATTGTAACAATCGATCCGCTTTCAGGAAAAACGATTGAACGAAACGATGCCGTCACTATTTTTCCCGCTAACATCTTTGTGACCAGTGCGGATACACAATTAGAAGCGATCTGGCTCATTCAGGAAGACATGGTGAAGCAAGTTGAATACCTGCAGTCACTTGGCCAACATCTTGAAGCAAAGCGCCTGGAAGACAGAGTTACGTATGATCTTGAAATGATCCGTGAATTGGGTTATTGTTCAGGCATTGAAAATTACTCACGGTATTTTGATCGTCGTCAACCGGGACAACGGCCATTCTGTTTGTTGGATTATTTTCCGGAAAACTATTTACTTGTCGTAGATGAAAGTCATGTTACATTGCCTCAGGTAAGAGCTATGTACGGTGGAGACCGATCGCGAAAACAAAATTTAGTTGAGTATGGATTCCGTTTACCTGCTGCAATGGATAATCGTCCGTTGAAATTTGACGAGTTTGAAAACATGGTTCGCCAGACGATATATGTAAGTGCAACTCCTGCTGAATATGAGATGCAAAAAAGTGAAGGCATCGTAGTTGAACAAGTCATTCGCCCGACAGGCTTACTGGATCCAATGATAGAAGTAAAGCCCAGTGCGAATCAAGTCGATGATTTACTGGAGGAAATAAATAAGACGGTTCAAAAAAACGAACGTGTATTAGTAACTACACTAACGAAACGAATGGCAGAGGAGTTGGCAAAATACCTCACAAAAGTTGGTGTTAAATGCCGCTATATTCATTCTGAAGTTCTGACATTGGATCGCGTTGAGATTTTACGTGATCTTAGGTTGGGCAATTTCGATGTACTGATTGGAATCAACTTACTAAGAGAAGGATTAGATCTTCCGGAAGTTTCATTGGTCGCTATCTTAGATGCAGACAAGGAAGGTTTTTTGAGAAGCAATCGTTCACTTACACAAACTTCAGGACGTGCTGCCAGAAATGTAAATGGACGGGTTATTTTTTATGCAGACAAAATGACGGATAGCATGCAAAAAACAATTGATGAAACAAACCGGCGCAGAGAAAAACAAATGAAGTACAATGAAGAACATGGTATCACTCCTACTCAGATTACTCGCTCGAAGGAAAGTATCATGAAACAAACAAAAGTAGCAGATAATAAATTCGCAGAACCAAAAGCGTATATAGAATCAGATCAACTTTCATTAGCAGCTGATCCTGTTGTTCAATACATGGATCAGGAACAATTAAAAAAACTCATCGCACAAACCAAAAAATCAATGGAACGTGCAGCCAAAGAACTGGACTTCATCGAAGCTGCAAGATTACGTGACGAAATGTATGCATTGGATAAGATAGTGAAGAAGTAAACTTGTTTCATTTGTACTTAGTACCTGGTATAGAATAATGTATTAAGACTCTTAGTCCTTACAATTTCAACTAACTTATACTAGCTCTGATGAAGATTTCCGTATTTTTTATTTACCTTTTTACTTTGTTTGCTAAACCTGAATATTCTCATGGTTCTGAAATAGTAGTTTTGGGTAAATCAGTAGAAATTATTGATAGCACCTATCCATATAATGATTCGACAACGAAATCATTTTATGAACTGAATGGAAGCTTGTTGTGGAAAACACGAACTGAGATTCGTGAATTAAAGTTTGATCATTGTAATCACAGGATTCAAATAATAATTTATTTAGACACATTAGGTGGGATTAAACATCTTCAATTGCTCGAAAGCTCCGGATTACCTAAAATAGACAGCATTGCTTTGAATAAAATGCAAGTTCTTTCAGACAAATTTCATCCATCCATTTACCATTCTCAATTAACACGATCAATCATTTTTATACAGTTTAAATATTTTGATGATAACGGTGAGTCTTACTTTTCAAATGCTTATCCCAAGGATGGAATGAGCTATTTTACACAAGACATCAATATTGTTAGCTATAATTTGTCGGACCATGGATCCATGATACAGAACAAATGTGATGATGATTTATTTTACTATACTGAAGGAATTAAATTTTTTGGTGAAAAAAAATATGCAAAAGCCATTTACAATTTTTCGCAAGCGATGATCTACAACCCCTACGATCTGGAAGCTCTTTATAACATGGGGATAGCGTATTATAAAAATGAAAACACAAAAAAGGCATGCAAATGTTTTTCAGAAGGAATGGAAAAAGGAGACATCGATTCTTTCAATGCTTACAATAAATATTGTACAGTAGCTGAAACAAAATAAATTCAATAATAAGCAAACTGTCGGTTTATTTTTTGAAGGAAACATTACTCCTTTCACTTTTCTGAAGATTCAATTCCAATTCCATCCGAAAAGTCTTTCTTCCAAAAAGCGGATGAATATGCTCCTCGCCTACTTTTTTAAATCCGTGTTTGGTATAAAGACCAATAGCTGACTCAAGGACTGAAGCTGTTTCTAAAGATAAAACGTGAGCTCCTTTTTTCCTGGCTTCCTCAATTGCGGCTTTGAGAAGAAAATCGCCTGCTCCTTTCCCACGAGCAGTTTGTGTAACACCCATTTTAGCTAATTCAATCGTATGCTCATCTTCCCGAATTAATGCACACGTTCCGACGATACGATCATTCATTGAAACAAATAATACACTGCCATCTTCTTCAATAATTTTTTCAGGTTGAGATAATATCTTATGGTCTTCATCAGTAACTGAAAAATAGCTTTCAAGCCACTCAACGTTCAATACCTTAAAGTACATTTTTAAGGACGGATCGTATGGTACAAGTTTTAATTGAAAGTCCATTGTCAAGAAAATTACATCATTAGAGAATAAAATAAGATTCTCTTCCACTTAAAAAATTCTGTTAGATTTGTGTCTCGTTTGTTCAATCAAGGTAGTATATTTCACTTAACAAAAAAAAGGAAAATTACATGAAAGAAGTTACTGTTCAGGAATTAAAAGCAAAAATTGACAATCAGGAAGATTTTCAATTGATAGATGTACGGGAAGAATTTGAATTTGACATCTGCAATTT
>JAYSPU010000213.1:0-1760 GCA_043721935.1 Bacteroidota bacterium
CTTCGCTGTCAAAGGTAAACTTGCACGCAGAATTATTAAGCGCAAGTAATTACTATGCCTTTGGTATGTTGATGCCGGGGAGGAGTTATCAGCCGGAGGGTTATCGGTTTGGGTTTAATGGGCAGGAAAAGACAGACGAAATATCAGGAAGTGGAAACCACAACACAGCTTTATTCTGGGAGTATGATACGAGAACAGGCAGACGTTGGAATCTAGACCCTGCTGGTTATCCTTATCAATCCCATTATTCGGTAAATAATAATAATCCTATTCTATTCACAGACCCATTAGGTATTTATGGTACGAAAAGGGAGGCTAAACAAATGAGAAGAGAAGCAAAAGCTGCGGGATATAATGTATGGAAGGTTTACAAATGTGGCGATGAATATGGGTTTTCAGGAGGAAAGGATGGTGATTGGGCACATTACTTTAAACAAAATTATTTTGGAAGTGAGGGGGCAGATGTTCAAAGTGCAAGTAATCTTGGTAGCGACCCGCTATTTGAAAATCCGTTTCAACGAATTGCAGGTACATTTACAGCGGAAAACCAAATCACAAGTTTTTTCACAGGAACAAGTGATAAGAAAAAATACTTTGAACCAAACTCTGGGTTTTCATATATGATGAAAAATTCACCGGGTGTACGAAATGCTTTAGATAATTATTTGAATGATAAAGATAGGACAAGCACGCATTATGGTTTTAGTCCTAATACATCAAGTATGAAAAAATTTTGGGAATCTTTACCTGCTTCAATAGGCGCCCATTTAGATGTTTTAACAAATGGAAACTTCGCACGCCTTTCTGTTGGAGGCTATACAGCAATCATAACCCCTACAAGTGACGAAAATATTATTAGAATTCATTTAGTAAATGATATGTCAATGGGGTCACTTTTATTGCATTCGAGATGGGCGTATGATAGTCCACCTAAAACAGGTCCATTAAGCACAGTTGAAATGAAGATTGATTTAGGGTTGTTTGACATCAGTTCATTACTTAAGAAATGAGAAGAATTATTTTAATTGGGTTTGTATTGATTACGGCAATATGGTTTTCAGGCTGTAATTCTTGCGATTGTGATGAGAGTAATGGATTAGTGGGGTTCTATACTTGTAGCCGTACAGAAACAAATAATCAAGAGTTTTTGTGGCTATTTAAAAATAAATTTTATGTTCACATCCTTTCATATGACACAATAGTATTTGTGAACAGTGATAAATGGCAAGTAGAAAAATCCAATGAGAATACAGATTTATTCATAGCAAAAAACTGGATTACTCCTTGTGAAATTGGCCGTACCTATTGCTATCGAAGAATGGATTACGTCAACACACTAAATTTTGAAAGCCATAAAGGTTCAGAAGCTCAATTGGAATTTGGTTGTTATAATGGGTTAGATGATACTTGCTACTTTCGGCTAATGGCATCCTATGAGCCAATGTATAACTATAAGCGAATAGCAGATGAGTACAATAAATTAGATTTAAAAGGAAAACGAATAGAATTTTACACAGAAAGGGATTCTACATTTTTTTCAAGTGTAGCTATAGAAAAGAATATCTTGAAATAGTAAGGTCAATTACCTATCTCAAAGTAATCCCTCCGGTGAACCACGAACCTAAAGTATAAAATAATTCAATTCCTTACTACCTTTTTCGAAATCGAAGGCAGCCAGCCTTTCAGTTCGAATTTTTTTGTAATGTGTAAACGAAGTAAAAAATCAGCTAAATACTCTTTCAGATTTACATCGTTCATTT
>JAYSPU010000214.1:0-3670 GCA_043721935.1 Bacteroidota bacterium
CCGTATGCATCCACCAATGTGCCTCGTCTTCCATCTGATGTTTCAATTGCATATAATAATAAAATGATGACAAAAAAAAACCGGTGTATCAGATACACCGGTTTTTCATAGTACATAGAAATCAATAAATCCCCTTAGTCTTTAACAATCACCAGGTACTTTGATGCACTCCAGAATTTTTCTGCATTCGTAATTTGCACACTTGTAATCACGTCTTTTTCTTTCACCAATGTGTAAGAATCAGCAGGGTGATAAGTGATCAGATTAGCCTTTTTGCTGCCAACGGCAATTGAACTGATCTGTGTATAATCAACTTTTGTAAATTTACTGTTGTCAACGTTAGCGCTAAGCTTAGACGTACGACCGATTCCAAGTAATCCGCCGGTACGATCAATGATCTTCTTCGTCTGCAGATCTTTTGATTTTCCAACAACATAATACGCTGTATGTAAGCGGGAAGTTTGATCATCAATTGTTTTAGCCTGAACAACAGTACGCTTCGTAACCGTATCAAGAGATGTCGTCAATTGCTCAACCTGCGTATTTAACTTATTCAGTTTGTCATTCAGATCAGTCAGTTCACGGTCTTTTTGTGCCAATTGCTCATTTAGCGTTTGAATCATTGTTTCAAACTGTTTAATGCGAGTACCGGAAGCGCGTAATTTTTTATTCAATTCTGCAATTTTCGCTCTATTCTGATTCATCATATCATTGATGGCAGAAATGTTCTCGTTGATACGCTCTTTCGCACTTTTGTTCAACTCGCCTTGCTGTTTATCCATATTGACAGAAATAGCATTTTGCTTTCTGGCAACTGAATCAAGATTAGCCTGAATTTCATTGAAAGAGTTCAGGAAATCATTGATAGAAGAATCGCGTTCATTTAAAATAGCAGCAAGAGAATCCCTTTGGCGTGTAGCCTGATCAACTTCTGCCTGATGATTATTACATCCGATTAAAATAACTGCTGATAATGCAGCAATCAATAATTTTTTCATAGGGTTTATTTTTATTCTATTGGTTTATTTACAAATAAAGAAACAATACAATGGATTGCATGGCTTTCAATAACAAGTGCAATTAACGACTCTAAATTGTACTGAATATGAGGCTATAGAGTAACATATAAACAATTCATTTTTAATATCTTCATAAATCCGTCCACTTTCAGAGCAGGGCCATACCCCTCCATAGTTATAACCAGTCTGATAAATCAATATCCACCTGTTTTGGTAAGAATTAATAGAATTAAATGGAGTTTTACAATAAATATTGGCATTAACCAATAGTATTATTCACGGTCTTAAACATTGTCTCAGCAAGAAATCGTGGAGACCATTATGATCCAGTATCTTCAATATCAAATTGAATACTAAATTGGGTTCCGACACCGGGTTCTGAGTCAACGTCAATTAAAGCATGATGCGATTGTAGAATAGCATGTGTGGTAACCAGGCCAAGACCCATTCCACTTGATTTATTAGTAAAATAAGGCTCAAACAAATGGCTGAGATGCTCCTTGCTAATACCTGAACCATTGTCTGAAATGAGAATTATGCATTTGTGATCCTCTGCTTTTGCTTGAATGTTGAGAATGCCGGAATTTTGTTTCATTGCTTCAATAGCATTGATAATAATATTTAAAAAAGCAATTATAATTTTTTCTTTGTCGAGCGAAATTTTACACGCTACATTTTCAAAATCAGTTTTAAGTGTAATTCCTTTTAAGGTAATCCTATCCTTTGCTTGTTCTACAATTTCTTTTAGAATTGCCCGAATCGGATAACTTTTCCTCGAAACGACAACAGGACGACTTGAATTTAATAGGTCAGTTATCAAGTCATTTATTCTTTTTGCATTGCGTTCTATAATCTGCAAATAAGAAAGATGTTCTTCATTGTTAGTTTCACTTTCAAGATGTTCCAGAGAAAGATTAATATTGGTTAGCGGGTTTCGTATTTCATGCGCCAGAGTCCGAACGAGCCGACCGCTGGCAGCAAATTTTTCAGCAATGAGTAAATCGAGTTCAGCTTTTTTTCTTCGAGTTATATCATGAATAATTCCGAGGTAATTATACACGGACTGATCTTCATTAATTGACTTCTGAATAATGCCTGAGATAAGGCAGTATCTTTTTTCACCTGACTTATGCTTTAACGTAACTTCGTAATTGCTGACAGTTCCTGTTCTGTGAATACTTTCTATAAAAACCAAACGATCTTCTTTATTGTAGTAGAGTTCGCCGGCATTTAAATTAGCTAACTCCTCCCTGGTATAACCAAAGATCCGAAAAGCAGAATCATTAAAATTTAAAAACGTACCATTTTCATCCGTAATGTAAATCATATCGCGGGATTTTTCAAAAATATCCCGGTGCTTTTCTTCACTAATTTTCAATGCTCTGGAGGTAATCGATCGTTCCATAGCATATCGAATACTACGATCAAGCTTTTCAGCATTCAAGTCACTTTTAATCAGGTAATCTGCAGCACCTGATTTCATTGCTTCAAGATCAATTTTCAGATCACCTTTGCCGGTAAGTAAAATAACAGGTGCTTCACAACCCAATGCTTTGGCTTTTACCAGGAGATCAATGCCTGAATGGCTTCCTAATGAAAAATCAAAAACGAGTACATCAAAACGATGATCCTTGATTTTGGCCAATCCTTTTTCATAACCGGATTCCCAGGTGATTTCAAATTTTTTATCCGGAATTTCAGCAAGCAAGGAGCTAGTGAGGAAAAAATCATCCTCGTCGTCATCTACTAACAAGAGTCGGATGATTGGCTTTTCCATTAGGGATTAATAATAGGTAGTTCAACTATTTCAATCCAGTACTTGCCAATTGTTTTTGTCATAGCAATCAATTCACTAAAGGAAACAGGTTTTGAAATAAAACAATTGACACCAAGATCATAACTTCGGATAATGTCCTCTTCGGTTTTTGAAGTGGTTAAAATAATTACCGGAATACTTTTTAAATCGGGATGAGATTTAATTTCCTTCAAGGCTTCTCTTCCATCTTTCCGCGGCATATTTAAATCCAAAAGGATTAGTCCCGGTCGCGGACTGTTAAGCGGATCAATAAACTGGCTTCTACGCAGCAGATAGTCCATCAATTCTTCTCCGTCACAAACAAAACGAAGATCATTGATTAAATTATTTTCCTCGAATGCTTCTTTAGTCATCTGACGATCTTCCGGATCATCATCTGCAATTAATATTGTAATAACTTTTTTGTCATTAGGAACCATCCGCTGAATATTTGATTAGTTGAACGAGTAAAAATTACAAATCAAAAGCACGCATTTTATTATAAAGTGTTTTTCGATCGATCTTCAACAATTTAGCAGCTTTACTTTTATTGAAATTAACTTGTTTAAGTACTTTCAATATCATTTCATATTCCGCTTCATGGGCGGCAGCTTTCAGATTTGGAACATGATCTCTGGGCATTAACTCTTCCGCAACAGTGCTCTCCGGAAAAATTAATTTAGAGTGATTACTTATTTCCAAAGGTAATGCGTTTACTCTGACAATATCTCCTTCTGTTAATAGCGCAGCCCTTTTAATTACGTTTTTCATTTCCCTGATATTTCCATACCATGGGTAATCCAAAAAATATCGAATAACAGCCGGTTCAAAATCAGTAATGTTTTTATTCAATTCC
>JAYSPU010000215.1:0-9215 GCA_043721935.1 Bacteroidota bacterium
TGGTCTCAGACTACTTTCTATCAGAAAACAATTTCATTTTTTCAAAGACATCTAACATCGTTACACCAACATTTTTTATTGAATAAAAAAAAGGCAGACAGAAAATAAATTCCGCCTGCCTTTTTTCAGAGACTAAATCAATCTTTTTTAGAATTGAATCGTACCCATATTAGTTTGTTGGTTTGCTACTACTACGATATTACTAAAACAAGTATCAGCGTAGATAGAATCGGGGTGAATACAGACCGTGTATGTACCGGCAGGCACTCCACTGATCAGAAATGCTCCGGTTGAACTGACGTTAGTTGTGAATGTATCATTTCCCAGATAAGCATAAGCCGTTGCTGAGAAGACAGGATTTACAGCGCCTTTGATAGAACCATCAATGCCGGTGGCAATTGCACGGATAACGGGTTTCAGATGGAAGTTTCCATTTCCTTGTTCGACAATTGAACGACTTGCATCGAAATCTAAAAGAACAATTGTTGTAACGCCTTCAATAATTGCAGTATGAATTTGCAACTTTAACCCACTTTCAGAACCACTTGGAATTGTTAACGGATAGGTTATACCATTTTTTGTTACGGTATTATTGGAACCTAAAATCAAACGGATTTGAGAAACGATTCCTGAAGGAATTGTAGTTGTCGCAATCAACGTATCCAAACCATTTGTGTATTGCAACAAATTGTAGCGGCCCGGTGTCGGTAAACTCATAGAAACCCAACCGGTCTGATTGGAATGAACTTCCACACCAACTATTTCAACAAAAACGGAATCATACACTGCCGGTGCATCTGTTAATCGAACGTGCAAGTTTCCCGTTCCACCTGTACTTGAATCTTTCTTGCAAGCCCAAACTAGCGCAAACGCTAAAATTGGAACTAACCATAGTGCTTTTTTCATGCGACAAATATAAGGCATCAAATTGGGGAAAGTGTGAAAGAACTCAATATCCTTACGGGTTTTGGCCATAATTTCAAGCAATTAAATCGTTTTCTGATGTCAAAATAAATTCAGAAAAAAGGACAATCAGGACAATAATGAAAATAGAAGCAACTATTTTTCCTGGTAACAACGATAGTGTATTGAACTAGACAAAAAATAAAGCAGCCTTAATATTATTCCTGCCAGTCTGATTTAAAATATTTTACAGAAGCAAAACATTGTCTTTTTCTGCATCAGAATCTTTGTTTTAAGTTCATTTTGATTAAATTCTTCTACATTTGCACGATTAAAAAAACCTTAAAATTTGATTAAAATAACTTACATTTAGTACAATATCATCTTATACCAATCCGACTTTTACATAATCACACTTGAATCACCATTTTTTCACACAATATTATAAAACACAATATTATGAGTATTGACATTCAACCAGCCACAGGTAAATTAGGCGTTTTAACAGTAGGCATGGGCGCAGTATCCACCACTTTTATTGCAGGCGTATTGGCCATCCGTCAAGGAATGGAAAAACCAATCGGTTCTTATTCTCAACTGGGAACCATACGTTTAGGAAAACGAACTGAAAACCGGAATCCGCTAGTCAGAGAATTTGTTGGACTGGCCGAATTAAAAGATATGGTTTTTGGAGGCTGGGACATTTTTGATGACAATGCATATGAAGCTGCTTTAAAAGCCGGTGTTTTAGAAGCACATCGTCATCTTACTCCTTTGAAAGCAGAGTTATCGGCTATCAAACCAATGAAGGCAGTTTTTGAACACAACTTCGTAAAGAAATTACACGGTAATTATATAAAACCCATTACAAACAAAAAGGAACAAGCCGAAGCGTTGATGCAAGACATTGCAGATTTTAAAAAAAGCAATAATTGTTCACGACTGGTAATGGTCTGGTGTGCGTCAACTGAAATTTATATTGAGCCGTCTGATGTTCACAGTTCACTGGCAAAATTTGAAACCGGATTAGAGAAAAACGATCCGGCTATTTCGCCTTCTATGATTTATGCTTATGCATCTTTAAAATCAAGAGTTCCATTTGCTAACGGTGCACCAAATCTATCAGTTGACACTCCTGCTTTGGAAGAATTAGCCAAAATAATGGAAGTTCCGATTGCCGGTAAAGATTTTAAGACCGGACAAACTTTAATGAAAACAATTGTCGCTCCCGGATTAAAAGCAAGGATGCTCGGAATTCGAGGCTGGTTTTCTACTAACATTTTAGGTAACAGAGACGGAGAAGTATTAGATGATCCGGATAACTTCAAGACGAAAGAAGTTTCCAAACTCAGCGTGCTTGACAATATACTAGAGCCTGAACGTCACCCGGAACTTTACAAAGATCTTTATCACAAAGTCCGCATCAACTATTATCCACCGCACGGTGACAATAAAGAAAGTTGGGACAACATTGACATTACAGGTTGGTTAGGTTATCAGATGCAAATCAAGATTAACTTTCTTTGCCGCGATTCTATTTTGGCTGCACCGGTTGTATTGGATCTTGCATTATTTCTCGATCTGGCGTCTCGTGCACAAATGAGTGGCATTCAAGAATGGTTATCCTTCTACTTTAAATCGCCGCAGACTCAACCCGGACTTCCCCCACAACACGATATCTTCAAGCAATTGATGAAATTGGAAAACACACTTCGTCATTTGAAAGGCGAAGACCTGATCACTCACTTAGGACTTGATTATTATCAGGAATTCATTGAAGCTTGATGATTAAAAAAATAGCTCATGTAATTTCTACAGC
This sequence comes from Bacteroidota bacterium, assembly GCA_043721935.1. Taxonomy (GTDB): domain Bacteria; phylum Bacteroidota; class Bacteroidia; order AKYH767-A; family 2013-40CM-41-45; genus JADKIH01. The sequence goes on from JAYSPU010000215.1 coordinate 2,723, forward strand.
AGGTGGTATAGGTTATTTGCCGGTTGCACCCGGAACATGGGCCGCTCTTGCAACAACATTAACATGGTACTATTTAAAAAGTTATACGCACTTCCTCAATAGTGCCAGCATTGAATTAACTATTATACTTGTCATTACGATTTCAGGTATGATTACTTCCGATTTATCAGCAAGAGATTGGGGGAAAGATCCCTCCAAAGTAGTTATTGACGAAGTTGCAGGAATGAGTATTACTCTTTTATGGATTACACCAAACATCCGCTATTATTTTGCAGGATTAATCCTCTTCCGTTTTTTTGACATCCTGAAACCATTGGGAATAAAAAAAATGGAAAAAATGAAAGGTGGAATTGGAATAATGTTAGACGATGTGCTCGCAGGAATTTATTCACTGATTGTATTAAGATTGATGATTATGACAGGAAGATTTTAATGGAAAGAAAAACAGAAAATAATCACAATGGAGTTGCTGCGTCTGAAAAAAAAAGTAGTCCTTTTTTTCGTTTTCAACTGACTGCTTTTATAGCCACTATTGTAGATTTTTTAATCACAATTCTCGTTAAAGAGCTTACCTCTTTACATTACTCCTGGGCTGTAGCAATTGGAGCAGCTTGTGGAGCTATAACTGCATTTAGCATCAATCGTTACTTGGTTTTCCAATCTTTACAAACACATCCGGCTCAACAAGCAATTCGCTATCTATTGGTTGTTATTGGAAGTATTGTTTTAAATACCTTTGGAACATATTTAGTAACAGAAAACTTTCATTCTCAGTATCTGATTTCAAAAGCAATCATTGCCATTTTAGTTGGCTTTACTTATTCTTACCATTTCTCGAAGCGATTTGTATTTTATGTTTAAGTTCAGTTCAAAGCTATATTTTTGGTTAATCATCGGGCTGTGCTTCAGCTGGGGTAATGGTTGGTCTCAAACCACATCTGTCCGGGGTGCTGTGACCGATGCAAAAACCGGTGATCCATTGCCATTTGTAACGGTTTTATTTGAAGGCACAAGTGTAGGAAAAAACACAGACTTTAACGGGCAGTATATTCTGGAAACTAATCAGGCAACAGCTAAATTAAAATTTACACTACTAGGTTATAAACCGCAAATCAAAACAATAGCTGTTGGTGAATCACAAATAATCAGTGTAAAGCTTACTCCTGAAACCAAGGAATTAAAAGAAGTAAGTGTCAAGGGTGAAAAACAACGTTACAGAAACAAAGACAATCCTGCAGTTGATTTAATCCGAAAAGTCATTGACAACAAAGATCAGAATCGTAGAACACAAATTGATTCTTATCAATATGAAAAATATGAGAAGGTTCAATTTGCACTTAGTAACATCACTGAAAAATTTAAGAATAAAAAATATCTGAAGAATTTTCAATTCATTTTTGACAATCTCGATTCTAATCAGATTCCGGGGAAAGTAATTTTACCTATGTATCTCAAGGAAACACTTTCTGATTATTATTACCGGAAAGATCCGAAGGGACGAAAAGAAATAATCAAAGCTACTCGTAAAGTTGATTTTGACGATTTCGTAAACAACGATGGTATCGGAACATTCATTGGCTACCTCTACCAGGATGTAGACATCTATGAAAATACGGTTTTCATTTTAACCAACCCGTTTATCAGTCCTATTGCTGATAACGGTCCGATATTCTACCGTTACTATATTAAAGACACCGTTCCTGTTGAGGATGTAATGTGTTATCACATGATCTTTTATCCACGGAATAAAGCAGATATGAATTTTCAGGGTGAACTTTTCATTACTGCAGATTCTGATTATGCAGTAAGGAAATGTGACCTGACAGTGAACTCAGATATCAATCTGAACTTTGTTAAAGAACTACGCTTATCGCAATATTTCAGGCAAGTTGATAAAGGTGAATGGCTATTATCACATGACAACATCTCCATTGATTTCGGATTAGGAAAAAATGGTTTAGGAGTATATGGCCAAAGAGCCGCTTCGTATAAAGATTATATTATCAATCAGCCGAAACCGGAAGAATTTTACAAAGGAATAGATGTTGATCTTCCTGATTCTTTACCTGCAAGATCCGATGCATACTGGGAACAAAACAGGCACGACTCCTTAACTCGCTCCGAAAAAGGAGTGTATACAATGGTTGATAGCATTCAACACGTTCCTGCGTTTCGTCATGCAATGAATATTGCTGTACTTGTCCTGGCCGGATTTAAAGATTTCGGCCCGTTTGAAATCGGCCCGGTGAATACTTTTTACAGTTACAATCCGATCGAAGGATTCCGAGCACGTATCGGTGGTCGTACTACAAAAAAGTTTAATTCAAAATTTCAATTGGAAACGTATGCTGCCTATGGCTTCCGTGACGAACAATGGAAATATTACATCGGTACAAAAAGAGCGATTGGTAAAAAATCGTTTATGGATTTTCCACAGAAAAATCTGATTGCTTCCTATCAATACGAAACACGAATTCCCGGACAGGAATTACAATTTATTCAGGAAGATAATGCGTTGTTGTCTTTCAAACGCGGAATAAACGACAAACTGATTTATAACCGAGTCATCAATGTTGAATTACTAAATGAATTTGCCAATCATTTTTCATTTGATGTACAATTACAACATCTGACACAAACACCTGGAGGAAGTTTAAAATTCAACACGAGTAATTACAACGATGCAGGAAATAATTTCCCTAATCTGACTACGACTGAGTTCGGACTAACCTTACGATTTGCTCCACACGAACAATTTTATCAGGGCCGCTCCTATCGCATTCCTATGGCTAATCAATATCCTATTTTTCAGCTACGGTTGAGTGCTTCTTTTAAAGATGTACTTCAAGCTGATTTTGGATATAGAAAAGTTTCTGCCAGTATTTTCAAACGACTAACCATTGCACCATTCGGATACACAGATATCCTGATTGAATTCGGTAAAACATTTGGAACAGTTCCATACCCGCTTTTACAAATACACAGAGCGAATCAAACTTATTCGTATCAACTTCAATCATACAACCTGATGAATTTTCTTGAATTCATCAGTGATGAATATGTTTCGATGAATGTCGATCATTTCTTCAATGGATTTTTCTTTAATAAAATTCCATTGTTCAGTAGATTAAAATGGAGGGAGGTCGCATCAATTAAAGTGCTGTATGGCAGAATAACGGACGCCAATAATCCTAATTTACATCCTGATCTTTTTAAATTTCCAGTTGGAATAAATGGCGAACCGCTTACTTATTCCCTAGAAAGAAAACCATATATTGAAGCAAGTATAGGTATTTCAAATATTTTTAAAGTCCTCCGTTTCGATCTAATCAAAAGATTGAGTTATCTTGATCACGTCAATGTTGCCGAATTCGGTTTCAGAGGCCGTTTTAAATTTGACTTCTAAAATGACCACACGCGATAAATTGCAACACATGTTGCACTCGATTTTAAATCCTGTGGTTAAACTGTTAATTGCAGTAGGATTAACGCCAAACAAAATTACCTCCATTGGCTTGTTGTTGAATATTGGAGTTGCTGCTATCTACATAACCGGTGCTGAATATGGTGACAGAAATGATTTATCCTATTTAGGTTGGGGCGGTGCAATGATATTATTTGCCGGAATCTTCGACATGTTAGACGGACAAGTTGCCCGAATCAGCAAGATGACATCTCGTTTCGGAGCCTTGTACGATTCTGTTCTGGATCGTTACAGTGAAATGATTATGTTTCTTGGCATTTGCTATTACCTGGTTGCGCACCATTATTTCATCAGTTCATTGATCGCCTTTATCGGATTAATAGGTTCCATCATGGTTAGTTATACACGTGCTCGTGCGGAAGGCTTAGGGATTCCGTGTAAAGATGGACTAATGCAACGACCGGAACGAGTTATTACGATTGGTGTTTCTTCTCTGACATGCAGTATCATTGCTCATTTTACCGGAGGAAATCACAAATGGATCATAAAAGGTTTTGACGCATTTGAATCCATAACTTTTTTCACCATACCTTTGGCAATTATTGCTGTCTTGGCAAATGTAACCGCTATACAACGCATACATGCTTGTTACCGGTATTTACAAATCGAAGAGAACAACGTTCAATCAAAAAATGAATCTTCCGGTCATTCTTAACATACTTGCATTTCGCGTATTATTTCTACTGCATCCGGATATTTCAAAAGGATCAGAAGCCGAAATTGTCTACCCTACTCCGCCGTTAAATGAACATTCACTTTTTTACATACAAAGAAGTAACAATACAAATGCAATCGTTTATGAAGCTAATATTTTGAACGATGGGAAAATAAATGAAGTTGAACCCGTTAAGGTGTTTTGGATTCGTTATTCAGAAGACAGCACTGCGGCTGATTTAAATTACATTCAACGAAAATATGCATACGGCGTAAATGCAAGTGCATATGCCAATCAGAAGAATAAGTTCGTTGTTCAATTTGTTGCCTATTCTAAAAAATCAATTTACCTGTTGCCTAAAACGAATGGAAAATATGCAGCTTATACAAATATCAACGGGAAGCTGGCAGAATTAAAAAAAATATGGATTGAATTAAGTGGTGGCACTTTTTGGTTTCCTACAATCGATTATATAGAGATGATAGGAAAAGATCCGGTTTCACAGCAAGTCGTGAGTGAGCGATTTAAACCAAGACGTTAGCTCATACTATGGATCGATTTCTAAGCCGCAATTGGCTACCTATCCTTACAATTTTATTTCTGGTTTTTACTTTTTTCACAACCGGCATTCGACCGGATCATTATGCATTGGTCGTATTAGTAAACACACTTTTCTATGCATCCCCCGCTACAAAACGATTAATCAAAGGACTTTCAATATTTGTTGTGTACTGGATAATTTTTGACTCAATGAAGTCATGGCCTAATTGGGCTTTTCATTCTGTTAACATTGAACCAATTTATTTACTAGAAAAAAAACTATTTGGTATTCAATATAAAGGAACAGCGCTAACTCCTAATGAGTATTTAGATCTCAATGCATCTAAAACATTTGACATCACAGCGAGTGTTTTTTATTTATGTTGGATTCCTGTTCCATTACTATTTTCAATTTATTTATATTTTTCAAATAAAAATTTGTTCCTCCGTTTCCTTATGAGCTTTTTTATTGTCAATCTGGTAGGATTTGTTTTGTATTATACTCATCCTGCTGCTCCACCCTGGTATTACAGGGATTATGGCAATGTTCTCATTACAGAAATGAAAAGTAATGCTGCGGGCTTACTCCGATTTGATACATATTTCCAGACTCATTTTTTTAAAGATTTATATTCGAAAGGTTCAAACGTATTTGCAGCCATGCCTTCTTTGCATGCAGCTTATCCACTAGTAGGCATGTACTATGCTTTTAAACAACCTGTGAAAACGATACGGATATTTTACTTAATTATTACGGCAGGAATATGGGTTTCTGCAATATATCTTTATCATCATTATATACTCGATGTACTTGCAGGAATTGCTTGTGCGGTTATTGGGCTGACAATATTTGAGAAGTTCTTGATGCAAAAAGATTTTTATAAACGTTTTTTCAATTATTACATGAATGCAATTTTATCTCCGGAAGAAAAATTGAAAAGGCAGCTTTAGATCCCGGCGATTCTTATGTACTAAAGAAGGTGTTGAAAGTTGGTTGATCTATCGTAAGCAGCAGAGTAATTTTCCCGCAGATCTCGCAGAGATCACGCAGATTTGTCTGTGGTCTTTCTGTGAGATCTGTGTATTCTGCGGGAGAAAAATCAGGTCGGATTATAAAATCAACGTCGGTAATTTCCCGCAGATCTCGTGGATCTCGCAGAGATCACGCAAATTGTCTGTGGTCTTTTTGTGAGATCTGTGTATTCTGTAGGAGAAAAACATAGGTTCGAATAAAAAATCAACGTCGGTTATTTCCCGCAGATCTCGGGGATCTCGCAGAGATCACGCAGAAACTTCTGTGGTCTTTTGTTTGTATCAGTGTATTCTGTGGGAGAAAAAATCAGGTCGGATTATAAAATCAACGTCGGTAATTTCCCGCAGATCTCGTGGATCTCGCAGAGATCACGCAAATTGTCTGTGGTCTTTCTGTGAGATCTGTGTATTCTGTGGGAGAAAAATCAGGTCGGATTATAAAATCAACGTCGGTAATTTCCCGCAGATCTCGGGGATCTCGCAGAGATCACGCAAATTGTATGTGGTCTTTCTGTGAGATCTGTGTATTCTGTGGGAGAAAAAATCAGGTCGGATTATAAAATCAACGTCGGTAATTTCCCTCAGATCTCGGGTATCTCGCAGAGATCACGCAAATTGTCTGTGGTCTTTCTGTGAGATCTGTGTATTCTGTGGGAGAAAAATCAGGTTGGATTATAAAATCAATGTCGGTTATTTCCAACGAATCTCGAGGAGATCACGCAGAATTTGAAAGTGCAATAATCAAATTCATGTTAACTATTACTTCAACTTTGTTCAGTAAA
>JAYSPU010000216.1:0-3946 GCA_043721935.1 Bacteroidota bacterium
TGTGTTGGTTCGAAAGAAAGTACTGTACGTTCATTAATCAAAGACGGATTGGCTACGAATGCTGATGCAAAAGTTGAAATTAAAAAAGACTCTGTCAGCAATGATACTTTATATATCTCCTATGCAATTTCTAAAAGTGGTCAAAATTTTTCATTTCGATTCGCTTTAACTGAAGATGGATTAAGTAGTAAAGTTACTTCAGGAGAAAACGAAGGGAAGACATTACATCACGAAAATGTAATTCGTGTTTTTACATCGGTTGATAGTCCGCGCGAAAATGGAGTTTATAAAATACCGTTAAAAGGAATTAAACTAAGCGAGCGAATTAAACTCACTGCATTTCTTCAGCACAAGCAAACAATGAAAATTATCGGTGCGCAACGAATCCGTTTTTATTAGAGTGTAAATACACGCGAAACATTAAATCCTAGTCTGATTCCTCCATCGCCCCATGTTGTATTCGTGTGAGTGAAATACTGATTTTCTACCAACCCGAATGAATTTGTAACATGCACTTGAAAAACGTGACCACCGGTTTCTAATTCAAGCCCAACTCCCAGACTATTATAATACGTTGTGTTAGAATATTTATTTATTTTCTGACTGTATTCAACTGTGAAAGCTGCACGCTTACTGAATTTTATTCTGGCAACTTCTGCAATTCCATAGGCATCATTTGCATCCGTAATATTCGGTACAATGTTATAATGAACAAACCAAGGCATTACCTGAAGTGAGAAGCTCGGACTGAATTTACGCCCTATCAGGATTTGGTAATTGTAGGATAAACGACTGGATTGATTCTCATATAAATCTTTTCCGTTAACAATTTGATTCTTTAATGCTGTACGATACATACCTGCAAACAAGGTAACACTGATTGGCATTCCGCCATCGGTTGTCTGTCGTAACAATCGGAATTTCAAAAAACCATCAACCATTTTTTCAGAAGAAGTTCGTCCAATGCCAAACATGAATCGACCATCCGGACTATATTCCAAGCCTAAACGGATATTAGCAGGACCATCAATTCCCCAGGCATTATAACTTCCTGAGTTGATTGCTCCAAACCGATGCGAGATTCTAAAATCAAGTGTACGCGGACCGGTTGTTTCCAGTGTGTGAAAATTAATCAGTCGCGTTGTTTTAAAGGTAGCGGAAACGAAGTCCTTATCGCCCTTATTCGAATCATCAAGTAGTGTCGAAGCATCTTGTGCGAATAGCGGACCGGAAACGATCATTAAAATTGCGAAAAGAATCTTTGGGCGAATCATAATCAGGTGTTTTGTTGAGGAGTGAAAGAACCCCCGGAAACGTATAATTTTATTACGAAACTAATCAATTATTTTGTTTACCCTGATCAAACCATTTTTGAATTTTTGAAATGTCGCAATCACTTAATTTGGGAGCAGCTTTTGGCATCCACGTTGCCGGATCAATTGATGGATCGTGATTGATTCGTTTTCGAAACTTTACTTCAGAATCATCCTGAATGGTTGTAATGACATCGGTATAATTTGCCAATCCTAATCCATCAGAAGCATTATTTTTATGACAAGCTAAATTACCGGTTCCGCAAGTAGAATTAAAGATGGGCATTATGTTGTTGGAAAAAGAAACGGTGTCCGGTACAATACAACTATCCTGAACAGCCGGATGTATTTCAGCAAAGTTGTCATAGTAACAACCGTGAAAAATTAATGGCGATAGAAATAAAAGTGCGACAATCAGTTTTCTCATGCTATTCAAATTTAATCATTCTTTGCTCCCGATTCAATCCACAGGTAAATTTTTGTGACCTGTTCATCCGTTATTATAGCCGGAGGAGGTGGCATTACCGTAGCAGAACGGTTCGTCATTACTCTGTATAATTTACTTCCTCTGGCATCACCGGGTTTTACCCGGCGTTGTACATTTTCATAACTTTCTAAAGAAAATAATTCCCCGTCTCCACTATGACAACCACTTTGTGCGCAGCCGGATTTTATTATCGGCGCAATATCGATAACATAAGTTACTTTGGGAAGATTATCATTTATTGTGTCATGGCGGCAAGACAATAGCAATGTCGTGCAAAGCATAACAAGAGAAGCCGGATAGATTTTCATTTAGAATAGGTAGAGATTACAAGTTTAAGGAACTCTTTTTCCCTTACCCATTTCATAGGTAGAAGAATGATTATCGGATTACCACTCTTTTTGTACTTACGCCTGACTCGTCGCGAATCATCAGTGTATATATTCCTGCTGTACAAGATGACGGGATTTCAAATTGCTGATTGAATTCACCCGTACTTACAAGCCCATTGAATATTTCAGCGACCAGACTACCTTTTATATCTATAAGTGAGATATTCACGTTGCTGTTTTGTTTTTGAGTGAAGTTAACATTGAAGTGTTCAGAAACAGGATTCGGAAATACATGTACAGCGTTTTCTGTAGAAAGAAACTGATCAATACCGGCACCTGTATCAGGTGTAATTAACTGATTCATCGTATAGATGTAATCACCGGTCGCAGATGCGTTTGAGTTTGCAGCATTTCCTGCAGCATACATTGTAATATTTCCAACATCAGTTGATGGAGCCATCCAGTTGAAAGTAAAAACACATGAATCTGCCGAGCGACCACCGTTGAGTGTATGTACTATCGCTCTTCTTGTTACGGTTCCAATTACTCTTGTTTTGATTGTGGTTTTGGCAGAATTAGTAACCATTAAAGTTCCACAATTGTCACCTGATGATTGAATAACCTCAACTCCAATACCAAATAATGGAACACCGGCTTTTCTTACTGTAACGCTAATTGTGTACATCGTTCCGGGTACATATTTCCAGTTGTTCATGGTGCTGGTGGCAGACATTGAACCCGTTCCCGAATTTAATGCATACGTATTATGACAACTTGTTTGGTTACACGTAGCTTCCCCCGGGGCTCCTACAACCCCTGCACGGCCATTGTCGTCCATTATCCCTGCTGTAAACAAAACAAAAACCGCCATCGCAGCGACGGAAAGAGTAATTAATTTATACATTATTACTGATTTTTATTCATGTCAAACTTAACGGAAGAAACTGTACGATTTCTGAATTTTAAAACAATTATCAGGTATCTTCATTTGAATCGTTAAATTTACGACGTTGATTGTATTAATTAGCATATTATCATCTTAAATATTAATTAAATCATGAAAATACTGATTGTTGAAGACGAAATCCAATTGATGGATTCAATGTTTGAATTTCTTGAAAAATCAGGAATGTCATGTGAAAAAGCCATGAATTTAAAAGATGCAATACTTAAAATTGAAGAAACGGTTTTTGATTGTGTAGTTCTGGACATTGGTTTACCGGACGGAAGCGGATTAAAAATCATTGAGGAAATGGCAAACAAAGATAATCTGACGGCAATTGTGATTGTATCTGCCAGAAATTCTCTTGATGATCGTTTAACAGGACTTAATTTTGGTGCTGACGACTATGTGACCAAGCCTTTTTATATGCCTGAATTAGTCGCCCGGATTAAATCAGTAGTGCGAAGAAGAGGTTATCAGGAAAAAAATGAAATTCTTTTTAATGAAATTAAAGTGGTTCCGGATGAAATGATCATGTATATCAAAGAAAAACCGATTAGCCTTACTAAAAAAGAACACGAACTTTTATTATATCTGATCAGTAATCAGAATAAAGTGCTGACAAAAGAATCTATTGCCGAACACCTTTGGGGCGACCATGCCGATATGGCTGATTCATTTGATTTTATTTACAGTCACATTAAAAACTTACGTAAAAAAATTACCGATGCCGGAGGCAATGATTATTTAAAATCAATCTACGGTGTAGGATATAAATTTGTGAGTGTATGAGATTACTCAATATAACCAACAGGTATTATATTGTCATAGCACTTGCGCTCTTGTTGGTTAGCAGTACTTTTTTGGCATACCG
>JAYSPU010000217.1:0-3873 GCA_043721935.1 Bacteroidota bacterium
GTCGGAAAATCCAATGACCTCACAACCGGTGCAATTGAATTATTACAAATCGATGTAATGCGCTCTACGAATTGCGGATAATCGATGAAAGGATTCCGGTTGCGTTGAATACGAAAAATATCATTGTTTCTTTTTTGTTCAATGGCATTCGGTAAAAATGTCTGATGCCAGCTGCGCAAAATGGTTTCTTGCGGATTTACAAAGTTGGTATAGTCCTGATAACGCAGTACAAAATAAAGTAAGGCGCGCGCTGCCTTTCCCTTTTGTGCATCGCGTGGCTCAAACAATAGATTCGTTCCTTTTGATCCTCCACTGGTCCATGTTGGATTTGTAACCACTCCGAACGGATTGTCTCCTCGTGTATTATTGGCAATGTTATCTGTCGGAAAAAGATGATTCAAATCTGACTTCATCGGCTCCAGACTGGTGAAAAATCCTTGCGGAAAAGTATGCTCAGTGTTGAATGAATAGTTGTTCTGACAATCGGATCTGTCGACATAACCAACTGCTTCACGACCGGTATACACACATTCCAATGTATTTTGCGTTGCTCCCTGACCATTGATAAATTTATTATCAAAGATCATGAACATTGAATCACGTGCTACATTATAACCAAGTGAAAGATAATTAGTGGAAATAATATTCGTCAAAGTTCCTTTCAGCGCTTGCTCTTCCAGATTTTGCGTAGCGTTATAATAAGTATTCGAATATTTTCCCTGACCGATAAGATCAACCGAAGGATTTCCTCTCAAACCATCGTTCATAATTACGAGCTCGGAATTATGAAACACATTGTGTCGGGGTGAAAAAACGATCCACACCGTGACTGATCCGCCGGCGGGAATAGGAAAATACTGATACAGACTTGAAAATGCCGGCGCTCCGTATGTTGTATAAAAACGAAATCCTGTAATATTAATCGTGCGATTGAAATTGTTCTGAATCGTTATTGGCAAACTATCCGGACTGTTTTCAAACACATTTCCAAAAGCAAGTTGGCTATTGCTGATTGTTAACTGTTGTGCATTAATTCCGGAAGTAGCCAGAATAAAAATCAGGCAAACAACAATTCGTTTTAATAAATACATGATTGGATTTTATATTCGCCGAATTACTGTGCAGCTTCAGTCACTTCAATACTTTCAATTACATCATCCTCGCGAATCTGATCAATGATGTCCAAACCTTCAACAACTTTTCCGAAACAAGTATGTTTACGGTCAAGGTGAGCAGTGTTTTTTCGGCTGTGACAAATGAAAAATTGTGAGCCACCTGTATCTTTTCCTGCATGTGCCATTGACAAAACACCGCGATCATGATATTGGTTTTCTCCATCCAGCTCGCATTTGATTTTGTAGCCCGGTCCGCCTGTTCCTGTTCCTGATGGGCAACCTCCCTGAACAACAAAATCAGGTATTACCCGATGAAATGTAAGGCCATTGTAATAGCCTTTTTTCGATAAATCAACAAAATTCTTCACGGTTCCCGGTGCATCCTGGTCGAAAAACTCAACCTTCATGTCACCTTTTTTAGTATGTATTATTGCAGTTGTCATGCGACAAAAGTAATAAAACAAATCAGTTTTGAATGCTTGAAAATAAATCCTGTGTAGTCTTCATCGAAAAATCCAAATGATCAATTGACTTCTATTTCAATCTGCAGAAACACTGATTATTTCTTTCTCGAAGCCATGAAATCCTGCCAGCTTTTTACTTTGTTGATGTCATCACCATAATAATGCAGAATGTCATCCAACAATGTTGGCGGGAGATAAGATGGAATTACATCCAATATATTTTGATTCTCGTCCAATATACAGACCGATGGAAAATTTACACTTCCCTTGCTAAGCAAAAAAGCGAGTTGATGTAAGGGTGTAGATTCGTTTTTTGGATTTGTATAAAACTGAGATTTATAATAAAGAGAATCCATGTTCTCCGGATTAAAGTCAACCAGATTATATTTTTTCATCAGGTACGGATACACCGTCGAATCAATAAACGATGTTCTCTTCATGACTTTACATGCATTACACCAGTCTGAATTCAAGTAAACAATTGTTTTTTTCGACTCCGGCTTAGTGACAGCTGTGAAATATTCTTTCGGACTTTTCCATTTCATCTGATTATTCAGACGTAAATCAAGCGTGCTGTCAAAAAATGCTTTTTCATACTCTACACTGAAATCATCATAATTGCAATTGCGAAAAACATTCTCAAGTGTAAAAATTAAAATCGGCTCCAGCTTTCTGGTTTCAAGATATCCGGCCGCCAGCATATTCAACTTGAATTCTTTTTTTTCTTTATCGTAAGCATTTAAAAACAATGTCGTCGGATAAGAAAGTCTGCCTTGCAATAATTTAATCGCCAATCCATGTGGCGATCGGGGTTGATCAGAAGTCGGATAATACTTTACACCCAGGTATTCAATGGTATCTTTTCCTTCTGCATCAAACTTCGCCGGATAAAAATAGGTGTTGATATAGGCAGACAAATTCGGATCTGCATAAGTAGTTTTCATCATGTGTTTACACCAGCCACACCAGTCGGTATAAAAATCCAGAATGATTGGCTTGGGTTGCGTTTCATTCTTTTTCAACGCTTCCGTCAAGGTCATCCATTGAACCAGGCTTCCTTCATGATCCGGCTGCTGAGAACGAACTTTTCCGGGGATCAGGCAAGCGGCAAATAGAAACAAAATCAACACTTTTTTCATGCGGACTAAGATAATCAGAAGAACGTTAAAAGCCAGTGAAGTAGCAGGACTTCGCCTTTAGAAGTACGATGAACCCAATTGCTTTATGAGAAAAAGATCGACTCCCGTGTGCTACCAAACCGATATTCTCCTGACGATCAATGATTATTATAGTGTAATTGAGCTTCAATTGTACTTCTTCCACCACCAAATTTTTATATATTTGCATCCCTTTTCCGGAGAGGTGTCAGAGTGGCCGAACGTGCAAGCTTGGAAAGTTTGTGTACCGCAAGGTACCGCGGGTTCGAATCCCGCCCTCTCCGCATTAACAATTTTTTAATTACAAGTGACAAGTAACCTAATCAGAACCCTGATTTTGCTTTTCTGCTTCGATTTCTACTTCCGGAATTTTTTACGAAGTGTTCTCACAATAAAGAAAATGTAATTGCAACGAAAGTTTCATTTAACCAGTCGTGCATTCGTGGCAATAATTTTTTTTCATTAAAAAACATCGTAGAGATTTCGTAGAGTAAAATTCTTTCCGCATTCTTTCCGTTGTTTCCGCGGGAAAAACACATGCTTGAATCGCAACATCAACGGCAGTGTTTTGATTAAGCGTTGAATTTTCTCCCGCAGATTCCGGAGATTACGCGGAGATCTCGCAGAGAAAAAACTCTATGACGTCTAAATAAAAAAAATCTCTCCCTTTGAATTTCACAATCTCCATTGTGGAGAAAATAATTACAAAACAGTCTTTTTATATGCTACAATTTTCTGTGGAGTTTCTGTGAGATCTGTGGGAAAAATACTTGTATGATTTTCAGCATGAACGTTGGTGGTTGGATTAAGCGTTGGATTGTGTCCCGCAGATCTAGGAGATTGCGCAGAGATCTCGCAGAGAATTAAATTATTTCCGCTTTCTTTCCGTCTTTTCCGCGGGAAAACACTTACTTGAATCAAAGCATCAACGGTGGTGTTACGATGTAGCGTTGGATTTTCTCCCGCTGATCTCGGAGATTGCGCTGAGATCTCGCAGAAAAAAAACACTTTCCGCATTCTTTCCGTCTTTTCCGCGGGAAAACATCCCGCTGAAAACTAAGACTAAGCTTCTTTGATTTCTTTATTCTTATTCATCATCAAACCAATCATCATCGCTAACGCTGTTAAAATTACCAG
>JAYSPU010000218.1:0-13079 GCA_043721935.1 Bacteroidota bacterium
GTATGTGAACTTCCAGAACAAATCGTAACCGATGTCGAAGAAGCCGTATTCGGATTAACAATCAACGTTGTGGTAATTGTAGAATCACAACCTTTTGCATTCGGAATAACAGAAGTGTAAACTCCTGCACTCGAACGTACGATTCCATCCGCCGTGGTATAGGTCATACCTTGACAGATGGTGGTCGTTGTGCTCGAACTTGTATTAGGGTTGATGTTTAGGGTCGTAGTTATTGTACTGTCGCAACCATTTGCATTTGGAATTATAGAAGTGTAAACACCAGCAGTTGTTCTTACAATACCATCGGGAGTTGTATATGAACTTCCTGCACAAATCGTAACCGATGTCGAAGAAGCTGTATTCGGATTTACAATCAACGTTGTGGTAATTGTAGAATCACAACCGTTTGCATTTGGAATAACAGAAACATAAACACCTGAAGAGGTTCTCGTGATTCCATCCGGAGTTATATACGAACTACCTGGACAAATTGAAATTGTTTGTATTGATGTACACGGACTTATATAAAGCGGAAGTGTTGAACTTGTACCTCCTCCGGGCAGAGGATTGTAAATTGAAATAGAAACTGTTCTACTGACAGAGAGATCTGTTTGCGTAAGTGTTGCTTGTAATTGTGTACTGCTTATTAACGATGTAGATCTGTTGCTTCCGTTAAATCGTACAATGGATGCACTGTTGAAACCTGTTCCATTCAAAGTAAAAGTTAATCCATTTGTTCCTGTTTGAACACAATGCGTACTCATCAAACTTAAGGTTGGTGACGGATTGTTTACAGTAAATGAATTACTGATTCCGTTCGCAGATCCTGACGAAGGAGTTATGGAAAACAATCCTCCTGTTTCAAATGTAATCGGCCATGAAATCCATCCGTTTGTAAGGTTAGTTGTCGTTCCTCCACCTGAACTAAGAGTTCCTGTCGAGGTAATGTTTACTGTTCCGTTGAAATTGTTTGGTCCGGATGAATTTATATTTCCATATTGATCATAGCCTGATATTTCAACATTGAATGGCGTACCTGCAGTTTGAGTCGGAATATTTCCTCCACCTGTTGCTTTAACCGTAAAGTGATTTAAAGTTGCTGCAGTTACATTAAATAAATTACTTGTGCCCGTTTGAACTCCTGCTGTTTTAGTAACGGTGATAGTAAAAGACCCTGTGTTAGAAATGGAAATGTTATGTGGATTCAATACTCCTGCTGTAAATGACGCACTGGTTCCCGTGCCACTAAGTGCCGTTCCTGTTGTTGTTATAGTTGTTGTTCCAGTAAAGACATTCAGTCCGTAAGCACATACGTTTTGCTCGACGTCAACTGCTGATAACTTCAGCGAAATAGGTGTACCTGCTATTTGATTACTAATATTCGTTCCATTGAATTCCTGTACCAAAAAAGAGGTATGAACGTTCGGTTGTACCAATACATTGGATGAGGCAATGCCTGTTAATGTTCCATCGGTAACTGTAATGACCGTGGTCTCTGCTTTTTTGAGGTTAGTAGTTAAGGCTGTCGTTGATGCTCCACTTGTAAAACTAACGGTCGTGATAAATGTTGGTGCTGTAAGACCATTCGCCGGCCCTGAATAACTTAAGGTTTTGCTTCCTGTATAGGTCGAAATCACATTGTAAAATTGATCACAAGCTCTGATTTTTGTAATTGTAAAAGAGGTGTTCGCTGTTTGAGTAGTAACGGTACCTGTATTTCCACTCGCTGCAAATGTTGCTGCATCTGTGAAAGTTTCGCCAGGTAGCGTTATGACTAATTTTCCTGCTCCAACCGTTTGAGTTAATATTCCTAAAATAGTTCCGGCTGCCATTCCGGTTATTGTCGCTGTTCCGCCGCTGGTGATGTTTCCTGTTCCCGGGATTGCTCCACCTTCTGTCGATCGTGTTTGTATTCCTCCAATCGTTATGACATCGGTTCTTACTATGCCTCCTGTGGACAAGGTAATTGTAATGACGGTTGAGGTTTTACTTGTTACTGTCATTGCAGTAATATCTCGTGCTGCAATAAAAGTCGCAGTGATTGAAGCAGCCGGATTGAATTCCCATCCAGTCGGTGCTGTTAGAGTTATGGTAGTATTCGTCCCAACTGCTACATCTGTTTTAGCTCCTTCTGTAATTACAACATTGCCCAATGTAGTCCAGGCCGGTATCGTTGCATTTGATGCTTTGTCTGCTGAAATAGTTCCTCCCGTTGCCCTGGTAATGGTAACAGTCGCTTCAGCATGAAAGCAAATGCTCATAAAGGTCCAAACTAAAATTGTTCGGGCTGTTTTTATTTTTTTAAAGGCTGAATGCTCTGTTTTCAATCGAATCCATTTTAAGAAGATTTAATTATTCGTACTATCTTGGATTGGTTCAACGGTGAGTGTTAAGTTTATTATACCAGCATATATGATCGATTTTGTCAGGTGTAAGAATGACCGGTATTATTTACTATTTAATTTTAACTGATTTATTGGTATCAATGAACAGAAAAACAAGTAGTTAGAATGAAATGCAGGTCTTGTTTTAAAGTTGTCTTGTTTTTGAAAACATACATTTGGTAGATGCGCTACAGGCCAATAGGGTAAAGGCTTTTGACTGGTTTTACCAAGACACTTTTAAAGTTTATTTCTTACAAATAAAAGTGTAAGGTTTTGATCAATAGTTGAAGAAGACACGAAGAATAGTTATAAAAGAAAGACATTTCGGACGCTATATTACAAGTGCATTCGCTTTGATAAAGTAGGACACATTCCTTTTTTTTTTGATTTATTTGCATGAAATAATTTAGTCAGGGTGTCTGCCTGTAGCAAAATATTAAGGCTGGTGAGAATTAAATGTATGCGGATTGGCTACAAATGAATGTTATTCGAAACACTTTTTGACTGTAAATGAATAAGAAATACCGTATATGAATAGTCATTCGTGGAAGAATAATTGGGTTCGCGTCGTTTCAATTTTTAAGGATTCGCTTAATGGTTCTTTTCAGGATTATACTCAAGGTTCAATTCCGAGGGCTGTCGTTCTTTTAGCGATTCCAATGATCCTGGAGTTAAGCCTGGAAAGTGTCTTCGCAGTCGTCGATATGTTTTTTGTCGGTAAGCTCGGACAAAATGCCATTGCAACTGTTGGCCTTACAGAGTCTGTTATTACTCTTGTTTATTCTATTGCTATCGGATTAAGCACAGCTGCCACTGCAATAGTTGCAAGGCGGACCGGTGAGAAAAATCCGGATGCTGCTGCTCATGCCGGGGCGCAAGCTTTACTTATCGCTTTTTTTATTACCATCATAATTAGTGTGGTCGGAGTTCTTTTTGCCGGAGAAATTTTATCTCTCATGGGCGCAAGTCCGGATGTCGTGAGAGATGGTGCTGTCTTCACGAAAATTATTTTCGGTGGAAGTCTCGCCATCATTTTGTTATTTCTAATCAATGGAATCTTCCGTGGCGCAGGTGATGCTGCTATGGCTATGAAAAGTTTATGGGTTGCCAGTATTCTGAATATTATTTTATGCCCGATTTTTATTCACTACTTCGGATTGAAAGGCGCTGCAATCGCAACTGTTATTGGTCGGACTTCCGGAGTCATCTACCAATGTTTTCATTTATTTAAAACCGGCGGAAGAATGAAAATCAATTGGTCGCATTTTAAAATTGATTTTCCGATAATTAGAACGCTGGTTAAAATTGCCTGGCCGGCAACTTTTCAATTTATTATTGCAAGCGGAAGCTGGATTGTTCTTGCACGATTAGTCGCTGAGACCGGTGGTACAACTGCGTCTGCCGGTTATCAAATCGCTATTCGAAATGTGATCTTTTTTATTCTTCCTGCATGGGGACTTAGCAATGCTGCTGCAACATTGGTTGGTCAGAATATGGGAGCTAAAAAAATGCAGCGTGCAATTGATAGTGTTCGCCTGACAGCGAAATACAATGTTATCTTCATGAGTTTTGTGACTGTATTATTTGTGTTTTGTTCGCATGCTATCATTGGTATTTTTAGCACCGATGATGCAGTAATTGAATACGGTGCCCGGGCTTTGCGAATCATCGGCTTTGGTTACATATTTTATGGTGTTGGTATGGTGATGACACAAGCATTGAATGGTGCAGGTGATACCCGGACTCCTACAATTATTAATTTGATTTGTTTTTGGGCAATTCAAATTCCACTTGCATACTTTCTGGCGCTGGGTCTTGGCTTCGACACAACGGGCGCATTTATTTCCATTCCTGTTGCAGAGGCAGGTGTAGCTTTTTTTGCCTGGTACTATTTTAAAAAAGGGAAATGGAAAACGATAAAAGTGTAATTAATTTTTTTCCGCCAATTAGTAGAAAAATTACAAGACATATTTAAGCGCTACATTAATAACTCTTCCTGTTGTTGGTCCCCACAGAAAACTAAATTGAGGAGTGTTGGTTGATTGATCAACAATTTTTTCAAACTGACTTTGTCGGAAATCAAAAACATTTTCTGCATTCGCTGTTATTGTAAAATGACCAACTTTTCGATGTACCATGAGCGCTGCAAACCACCACGATGGTGTCTTGGTTTCGTCAAATCTTTTTTGCGAAGCAGTAAAACTTGCTTCAATTCCGGCTTTCCATTTTTCATCAAGCTCAGTAACAAGGGTCGTTGCAATTTTATGTTTCGGAGAATAATATTGCCAGATATTGTCTTTTTGATTTAAGGTGTAAGTATATCCTAGGTATAATTCAAATGGTTCCAGTTTGCAACGAATATAACTTTCAGTTCCTTGTGCTTTTATCGGAACGGTCAGATTGGTTAACAAGGTTGTTCCATTGTAAAATTCTGAGAGAACTCCATGTCGGATTTGATCATAGAAAAAAGCCTGGTTAATGGTAATGGAAAATTTTCCAATTAATTGATGATAGGTAATATCTCCATTGAAGCCAACAGATCGTTCTTCCCGAAGTCCGTTTATAACTACACTATTTGCACTTTCTGTAATTATTGCTTCGTTAAATTCATTTGGTAGACGATAGCCAAATCCGGAAACGATTCGACTCGATAAATGATCATTCCAATGTTGTGAAAAACTAAATGAGGGGAGAATAAAAATCTTTTTTAAATCAAAATCTGCTCTGATTCCTCCTTGTACAATGTAGCGTGAATTAATTTGAATATTGTCTTGTATAAACAGACCCGTTACGAATTGATCGGTTTTCTTTTCCAGTGTTTGATAAAAATTTTCTTTTCGGATGTTATCATTCAATGTAGAAGTGTTGCCTGCCGTTATGGTGTGCTTCTGAAGTTTAGTAGCCCACATGATTTCTGCGTATGCCAGCGTTTCTTTGCTTTGAAAATTTCCACCGGGTATAGAAGTGTTTCTATTGGCGTAATTGATCAATCCTTTTGCAGAGAATAGTATTTTTTTGTTTTGCTTGCCTGTATAAATTAAGTCGAATTGATTACGATTCAATGTATTTTTTTCAATGTATCTGTTTTCGTTTAATTCATATTTGTTTCCAGTGTTGATTGTTCCTCCTGTTATGATTGAATGACTGCCTGTATAACCAATACGCAGCGAACTTTCTGCTTTGAAATAATGAAGCCACTGCGGATGCCACATATAAAGATTTGTTTCCGGTTGGTCTGAAAAAAGATCGCCATTGGCATCGTATGCCGGACGAATGGTTCCACTTATTAATAATGTAAATCCATTATTGGAATTTTTGTGCGACGCAAAGGCGGCAATATTCTGCTCTCTGAAACTGGTCACGTTATAGATTCCACTCACATACAAACTATCTTCCGGTTCGCGTGAAATAAAATTTATGAGTCCTGCAATTGCTCCGCCTCCAAAAAAAGTAGAAGATGGCCCTTTGATTATTTCAACTTGTTTCAAGTCTAAAGGTGGAATGTCCAGAAGTCCTAATCCACTTGTAATTCCATCCTGTACCGGCAATCCGTCCCGACGGAATTGCGTGTACTTTCCATCCAGTCCCTGAATACGAATGGTATTATTACCAGTCACTGCTGAAGTTTGTTGTACTTGTAATCCTGCAAGATCTCCTAAAAGCGAGGCAATGTTACCCGGTACGAGTGTAGACTCTTCATCCATTTCATCTTTTCCAAGTACTTCTACCTTTTGTGCCTGTTCTTCAATTCGGGCATTTGTTCGTGTTGTACTGACCACGACTTCCTGTATTTCAAGTTCTGAAGAAATTAATTTTACGAGTACAGGCGAAACTAATTTTTGATTAATGATCAATCTTGTTTCCTGAAATCCTATAAGATTAATTGAAAGTGTTGAATTCGAATGTCCGCTGGTATCGATTGTTACATTTCCATTGATGTCCGTTGTCCAGCCAATTCCTTTTGATTTTATTCCAACACTTGCAGCGATTAAAGGCTCATTCGTTTTTGAATCTACAATATGAAGCTGAATTTGTTGTGCATTAGATGAAGTGAATGAAAAAAACATAGCAAAACATAGCAAGATACTTCTCATTGATTGGCTGAATATATATTAATACGATTCTTGATTTTCCGGAGCGAATGTTAGGTAAGTTATATGAATGATCGATTAAGATTTCATTCCAGTTCAAACTTTAATTTAGTTATTTCCGGTTGTAATATTATTTTGGAGCGGTATAATTTTGTTTTTTCTTTTTCATCCATGTTAATGAAAACCGGTTCTATAAAAGATCCTTTAAAGGCATACAGTACTTGTAAGTCCATGTTTTGAGTGTAGCCGATGTAATAATGAATATCTTTCATACTCATTGTTTTTCGGCTGCCATTAATAAAACCAATTTCTTCTGTGGAAGGTAATTTAAGTAATGGCGTGTCAATTGTTACTGAAATATTATCATCATACTCGACTTGTTTTTTATAAAGCACCAAGGTTCCTGAGTAATTATTTTTTTCCTGAGGATAAGCGTCAAAAATTACACTGCAATCGTTACCTGGCATTGGTTAATGGAGGTAAGAAAATAATTGGCAACTACATTTATGATTATTTGCTGGCTTATGCACCAATTAATCATTTCGATGGAGAATGGCTTATGACTGATTGCGTCTTCAGAGTGCGCAATATGATTGAATCAATGATTCAGGCAATGGACGTTGTTCAAAAAAACGATATTCATGGGAATTCAAAAAAAATAGTAGATAAACTACAGCTTGTTTATAATGTACATGCTAAGGATATTAAAAAACGAACGCTATTGGTATGTGAGGACGAAATCGGTGACGAAATAAAAGGGCATAAACCAAAGTTGATAACCAAGGCAGAGTTTGCAGGTATTTATCCATTCAAATTTGAATTTGTTTCAAGAGCACGATTAACGGAGGTTATTAATTCCAGAAGCAAGGACTATTACTATTTGCAACTTGCATCGACATTAAACAAATCCATTTTTGTTTTTGATCCGTCCAATGGTGAAGTCGTTTATTTTGAATATAAAATGATGGGACTAACGCTGAAAGACAGTGATGTTAAGGAGTTGGTTATGCAAATGAATGGGAAGTAAGTCCAATTGATTTACCTCTAATAGTTGTCACCAATTTCTTATTTCTTTAGAAAAAATTAAAAGTCCGGTAAGCGATCTTTCCGGACTTTTGTATTTAAATGATATGCGCTGATTAAATATGAAAGTTTTTTATTGAGTAAATTGACCACTACTTTTTCTCTTGGCTGTGAAGGATTTTCCATCATTTATTGATTATTCCTGATCCATTCGTAAAAAGAATTAGAGCCGGCATATACAGATTTATTTTTTCTTTAACCCCAGTATATACAATTGACCCTTTTCAGTTCTATACTTTTTTTAATATCTACAAAAACGATAATACATCCGAATTCAATATACTTTTTTTAATTTCTTCCAGCTCTTTATCATTCAACTCATTTAAACTTTTCGTATTGGAATTAATCATCCATTCTCCTCCGCAAATTTCAAGTAAATTCGGAGAACCTTTTGTCCTAGAGGCAAATAACTTTACATCTTGCCAGTTAACCTTATTGTCCTGGCCTAAGAGCATCAATGGGAAAATTATCGGCGCAATAAAAAAAGTGTATCAAGTCATGACGTAATTAAGGGACTTGGCTTTGATTTAAAAAACTTTAGTGGTAATTAAATGCACTATTATTATTAAAATAAATGCTTCAAAATGTTAATCGTATGTCACTTATTCTTTTCAAATGATACAGTTGGAGTTGTATTTTTCCAGTGCTTAAAATATTGGACTTTTGCGGAACCGGTGAGTTTATATCGTTTCGAACCTGAATGCTTGAAAAAAAATAATCACTGATAAAGAAAGTTACTACAACAAAGCAACTTTCAGAATGAATCTTGTGAATTCCTTCCATTAATATTTTAAGATGTCATCCAGAGGAATCGGTTACTTGACAAAGTTTCGAACGGTAGTGATTTCCAAGACTTCACTTTCTACATGCGGATTTTCAATCCGTAGTTGGGGACTTAAAATTTTTCAATTCTAATAAACGATTGTAAGTTAATGTTCAGCTTATTTCTATTCTAAAATAATACGTTTATAAATGGTGAAGTGTAAACGATCTGTTATAAGGTCTTTTTATCGGAAATTTCTTTAGTTAATCTTTGAATCAAAGCATATAACATTTTGGAAACTTCTTCAAGTTGCGATTGAACAGACTTACAGACCTCGGAATTCTGAAGGTCTAACAAATCAACAATAACATAACATTCATATGCTGAGCCACGTGCTGTTACAAAAAAATGTCTTTGATCCGCTTTTGAAAGACGACTGGTTCCTTCCGCAATATTTAAAACGATACTAAGACTGGCTCGCTTTAACTGATCTTTTACAATTCGATCGGTCAATTTTGAAACAATTTCATCGCTTATTAATTTGTAAAGTACTTTTGCTTTTTGGTAAACAATTAAGGTCTTAAATTCCATTTGACAAATATTGGATATCATAAAGGAAAAGCCAACCGCTATTAGTATGGATATTTTATGCGAAAAAAGATTATCCGGACGGCTCGATGTTTACAATTTTATGTACTTCTCTTTAGGAGCCAAATAATAAAATTTTATTTGTGGAATTAAGATGATTCGATAAAATCTGAATTTCAAAAAAGTGAACAGAAACAAAAAAAGTGAACAGAAACAGAAACAGTGTACGGTGTACAGAAGTGAAGGCGTACACTGTAAACTGTACACTGTGCACTGTTTAAGTACCCGGGGCGGGAATCGAACCCGCAAGACCTTACGATCATCGGTTTTTGAGACCGACGCGTCTACCAATTCCGCCACCCGGGCTATTGGGAGGTGCGAAATTAATATAATTCTGTCAAAATGGATCAAAAAAGTTAATGGAAGGATAGATATTTTAGAGTTCCTTTCTTTTCTTTTTGTGAAAATTTAGGCGATTTTTTGGGAAAGTGGCTACAGTTGCGGCTTTATGCAACAGCATCAGCCTATTTTATTCGGTATTTCGCTGATTATTGCTATTTTTAATCACTCATGAGGTTACTGCGCATGACCTTTTGTTTAAATTAATACCCTTGATCAGACTGCTACTTACTTTACGAACAATGTTTTTTGTTCGTATTCAAAATCTATTCGCTTCATCAAATCAGTTCCTTGTACTGATTTCTTTTTGCTTTATTTTAACTTCCGTTTCAGCAACAGCAGCGCCCACGGCTGATTTTACAGTTTCTGCAACTGTACCGTGTGTTGGGCAAAATGTTGTTTTTACAAATACTTCTTCCGGTTCTATCACTTCATATAGTTGGGATTTCGGTTCAGGTGCAAGTCCTGTTACAGCAAGTACTGTTGGTCCGCATACGGTTTCTTATTCAACAGCCGGATTAAAAACTATTTCGTTGACTGTCAATGGACCGGATGGATCAAATACAATCGTTAAAACGAATTTTATAAATGTTGCTTCATCTGTTCCATCTCCCGGAAGTATTTCCGGTCCATCGAGTGTGTGTGCGAATGCTTCCGGAATCGTTTATTCTATCACAACTTTGGCTAATGCATCTACATATACCTGGACGGTTCCTTCCGGAGCAAGTGTAGCCTCAGGTCAGGGGACAAATTCAGCAACAGTAAATTTCGGAACTTCAGGTGGTAATATTTGCTTGACTGCTTCAAATGGTTGTGGTATAAGTGCATCTGTTTGTAAAGCAATTACCGTTGGAAAAGACAGAATAATAATCATGTCTTACAATTTGCTTAATTATCCTGATGGAGGAAGTTTAACCGCTGATACATCTCTAAGAAACCCGTATTACAGAACAATTGTTGCCTCTGTGAATCCGGATATTTTTGTCACTCAGGAAAATACAAGTTCAACAAGCGTCACCGGTATTTTAAGTTATGTATTAAATCCTGCTATCGGTGGTTATGCTGCTGCAACATTTATAAACGGATACGATTCTGATAATGCTCTTTTCTATAAGACGTCTAAATTTTCTTTCGTAAGTAATACTCGCATCTATACTGATTTACGTGATATCAATGAATTTAAACTTGTTCATTTATTATCGGGCGACACGTTGAGAATTTATTCCGTTCACCTGAAAGCAAGTGCCACAACTTCAGACGAAAATCAACGGGCACAGGAAGTGGATTCGCTGCGTAAGGTGACCAATGCATTGCCAATCGGTTCTAACTTTTTAGTGTGTGGTGACTTTAATATTTACAAAGCAAGTGAACCGGCTTATCAGAAATTAATTCTGGTAACACCGGGAGTTGAAGGTCAATTTGTAGATCCTGTTGTCATGACTACAACCTGGAACAGTTTGTCTAATGCTGACAAGCACACTCAATCTACTCGTACCCGGGCATTTGGTGGAGGTTCTACAGGAGGATTGGATGATCGATTTGATTTTATTCTTTATTCAAATGCGATTTCTCAAAGCGGAGGGGTTACGTATGTTCCAAATTCTACTTATCCTCTAGGAAACGATGGCAATCATTATGACGATTCGATTAATGCACAACCGAATACTGCTGTTTCTATAGATTTGGCTAATGCACTGCACTATGCTGCTGACCATTTACCTGTTGTAGCTAGCTTTGACTTTGAAAATACTTCTTGTCCTGTAGCTGATTTAGGGGTTACTTCTTTATTGGTTCCGGGTGATAATATTTGTTCTGCTTCGTCTCAGTCGTTACAAGTTCAAGTGAAAAATTACGGAACGAATCAGGTGAATTTTTCTTTCAATAACATGCAAGTGACTCTTCAGGCTACATTGCCTTCGAGTACTGTTCAGAATTTTGTAGCAACAGTTAATTCAGGGGTTTTAAATGCAGGAGCTACAATGACAGTTTCCTTTCCTTCAACTTTGGATATGTCTTCAAGTGGTACTTATACTTTTTCATCACAAACTAATTTTTCAGGAGATACTATTCCTTCGAACAATGCAATGCCGGTAAAACAAGTACAAGTGTATGCTAATACTCCTTCTACTATTTCAGCATCAGGCCCATTGTCGTTTTGTGCTGGAGGTTCTGTCTTATTATCTTCAAATCAAACCAATGGTGTATCGTACCAATGGAAATTAAACAGTACGGATATTTCAGGTGCTATCGGTTCAACGTTTACTGCTTCGCAAAACGGAAATTATCAAGTATTACTGCAAAAAATAAATTCAATTACTACCAATTACGCTGCCGCTTCTTTTTCGAATAACAATGCTTTCAGTATTCCGAATAATAGCTGCACAGGAGCTACGAGTACAATTACTGTCAGCGGATACAACGGGCCGGTTTCTTCACCTGCTATTTCTGTTAAAATAAATATTACTCATACTTATGTTGGAGATCTGGCTATCTTTCTTGAAGCACCGGATGGAAGTCGTCTTGGTTTGAGTAACCGTACAGGCAGTAATTCAAATTCAGGAGATAATTATACGAATACCATTTTTTCAGACAACGGCAGTGTGCAAATTCCAACTACAGGCGCTCCTTATACCGGAACCTACAAAGCATGGACTTCCATATTTACATCCTGTATCTCTTCAACAATTACAACTTTTGCAGCAATTGGCGGTGGGTCTTTCAATCCAAATGGAAATTGGAAACTGATTGTATTTGATCGCTCTGCAAGTAATACCGGTTCGATCGTAAACTGGCAATTGAATTTACCTGCTTATTCAGTTGCAAGTTCACTGGTTTGTGATCCTGTTCTATCTGCAGCTTCTGTAGTAACTGTCAATCCTTTGCCGTTGATTACATACACTCCTTCAGTTCCTGTTATTTGTTCCAGTTCCGGATTGACTATGACGGCTTCCGGTGCTTCGACTTATTCATGGTCTCCTTCAACTGCATTAAATACTACCACCGGTTCAACGGTAACAACCAGTACGGTTGTTCCAATAACCTATACTGTTACCGGTACTAATACATCCGGTTGTTCTTCTTCTGCTACAATTAATATTACAATTAATACTCCGCCGACTGTAACGTTAGGTTCATTTAATCCCGTATGTGTAAATACTCCGTCCTTTTCTTTAAGTGGTGGCTCACCGTCAGGTGGTACTTATTCTGGACCTGGAATTGCAAGTAATATTTTTTCTCCAACATCTGCCGGAGCCGGATTGCATACAATAACCTATACTTATACCGATGGTAACGGTTGTCAGGCGAGTAGTTCTTCGACTATTCAAGTTAACAATCTTCCTCCTGTTTCCGTTTCTCCCGCCGGGCCGTTATTGGTTTGTCAGGGAAGTAGTGTTACTCTTTCAGCAACTGCAGGCTATAATTATTTGTGGTCAACCAATGCTACAACTTCATCTGTTTCAGTTTCGTCAGCTGGAAATTATACAGTTAGATTAACAGATGCTAACGGATGCTCGGCTACTTCTTCTGCTGTTGTTATTACGCAAAGTACTTCAGTTATGACTACCGCTAATTTTGCGGAAAGCATGGGGATTGTAAGTGGGACCACTTCAATTGCATCGCATCAAAGTGCAGGCGGATTTGATAATACTAATCTTACCATGTCAGGATCGGCTGATATAAGAGCAACGACCGTTTCTACCGGATATACCGGTGCTTCAGGTGTTGCAAATATTTTTATCACCAATATTGTCGGAAGGAATTTTATAATAG
>JAYSPU010000219.1:0-9249 GCA_043721935.1 Bacteroidota bacterium
ATCGTAAGATGCAAAGTTATTGTCAATATCCGGAATTCCTGATAACCATCTGCTATTAGGATCGGCATATTCACGCGTTGCTTTAATAAAACCATTTCCTTGTGTAGTTGACTCTCCTGTATTTACAATCTGATTCATGTTTACATAGAATCCATAGTCAGGGAACAATTGATCATACGGAAACTCCAGTGTTTTCTCTGAATAATCAACACGACCGGTAGACATGTTTTTCAATACCCATGTTCCAACATTTGCGACTGTATCCGTTAACCACAATTCAAAATCTCCCGGTGGTACTTTCACTGCATCGTAAATGCGAATGTCAACAGGACCTTGTGCACGTTTATAAGTAAGTGCAGAAATTTTATTTACCGGATTAGAGCTGCTGAAAATGATATTGTCAATCTGCTCTTGTTTAATGTCAGTTGTGGAGCGGTCTGAACCGAGGTTGTAGCCATTACCCATACCGGTGATCCGTGTAACTTCCGGACCATCACCATAGAAAGTACTTAAGTCCAAACCATTGGCTTCAGGAGAAGAGATGTGTGGAATAGCTGTATAAATACTAATGGCAGTACCGTCAGCATTTTTTCTGCTCTGAATATACGGCTGACCAAATATTCCGGGGATCGTTTCAGGCAAACACAATGGACAAGAAACATCCGCTACTTTATTATAACCATAAGCAATGGCCATAAAGAAGTAAGTCTTATGATTGATTAATGTCGGAGCACCGGATGCAAAAGCATCAGAAGTAATCCGAAATGTATGACGCAATCCATTGTCCTCGCCATTCACTTTTTCAATCGGAACATAGGCGTTTAACTGTCCATCCAATACTTGATTAACAATCTGACTGATTCCATTTTTAATATCACATTGGAAAATCAAACGAGCCTTATCTGCATTCTCCAGATCATTAACAGAAACAGTAGCATCTTTTACCTGGAAAATTTTATATCCTTCGAAGCTGAAGATAGCTGTTGAATCAGCAGGAATATTGATGTCCTTCTCAGCATACAGTTCTTTGTAATTATTTGAATTAGCAGGATTGAAAATCGAAAGAATAACTTCTCTGTCTAATTCACGAATGTTTACACTTGGAGCATCCGGGCCGTTTGCCACTTTGAAACAAGACTCAAATACGTTTTGTGCTTTTACGTCAGCAAGTTTCATCAACTTAACAGACTGATCAGGGCCACCTGAAGAAGCTCTTGCCCAAACAATTCCTGTTGTAATGAAGTTTACTGCACCGGGCTGTAAAGTGAATTTACCAGCAGACTGAAGGAAACGTCTGTCATCCGGTTGATTTGGAGTAGATGTAGGACCTAATGGCGTACGCTCTGTCCAAATAAATGACTGCGGCTGCCCTGCTGTTCCAATCCACTTCGGATCAGATTCGCCCGGGAACATGAAATCACACGGAGCACCACCCGGTGCTAATGTTTGATAACCGCTTCCTCCATATACTAATGGAGATCCGTCTTTCCAGATACCACGCAAGTAATTGTAATAATGCTGAGCTGTATTCGGGTTACCGGTAGGTGATCCGTCATTATTATAGTAAACGAATTTTGACATGATGATTTGCTCACCAACTTCATCAATAACATCATTCCGATTATTATCCAAGGTATCATTTGGATCAGCTAATGGACCTTCGAAAAAGTCCATTCCAACAGCCGGTGGATTAGAGCCATAACCTAAAGCACCATCGTCAATAGCATCTCCATTGTAGCAAAAACCAAGTCCACGTTGAACGTCACATCCAACATAGTCATCCAGGTAATTTCCAAGATCCGGGTCAACCCATGATCCAAAATACGTGTCTTTTAAAAGCGATGAAGAACGGTTAATGATTTTATAACGATAAAACGTCATGTTGTTAATCTCATCATTCGTGTTGAATCCGAAAGCCTGTGCCTGAATTTCAACACCAACAGGAAAAGCACTATTCGTTTCTGTGTGGATGTTACCAACATCGTTGAATACCCACCAGATTGTTTGATCTCCTAAAAGTAAATTTTTATCACAAGGATCTAATGAGCCATCAATGTTAAACTTCGGATAATCACCATCCGTATAATCGTAAACACCATCATTATGCTCATCATGAAAAGGAGCAAGTAAAGCTGAATAACCTCCTAATGAATCTCCATTACCCGGCCAGCTCTTAATGATTTCAGGAATCGGGTATGATAAATCACCGTTTACCTGATAGTTCTCGTGGAAGTTTTTCACCTCTGCGAATGTTATTTTATAATGTTTGTCGTACTTCAAGCACACATCCGGACCAACACTGGTTGTATTGTCAACCGGTCCCGGCCAGAAATCATTTCCCGACTGGCGATACGTTTGAGCAGCTACACGCAGACGATCTGCAGGATCTTTTCCACCGATCCAGATAGCACCGGCAAACAAAGAATGTTTACCACTTCCAACCGGAACTTCATAAAGAGCATTTCCTACTAAATCCCACCACATGTCACCGTTAATCCAAATCGGACAACGTACATTGTTTACATCCAGATCTGCTCTGGATTTTGACGGAGAACAACCACTGTAAACTTGCGGCGTCTGCGTAGGGCCTGAATATCGGGAGACATTGACATTTTCACGGGCTTGCACGGCTGTGTTAAGTCCTAAAAAAATCAATGCTGTATAGATGTACTGTTTCATTTGATTGATATTAAATTACAGTAATGAGTTGAATTAGAAGTTAAGTTGAATTCCTAAACGAATACGGCGAGGCAAGCTATAGCTTCCCGGATTGTTTGAAGCAACACGATACTGATCGATGTATGCTTGTGGACTTACTTTCTGTGAAATAGTAACCTGCGCTCCCGGAGAATCGATGTAACCATCATCGCTTGGACTGCCGGTAGCACGATAAACGGTGATAACATTTTGAGTGTTGAGTACATTTAAAACCTGCAGATACAATGTCGCTGCAATCTTCCTTGTATCACCATTTGGCTTAGATCCTGTTTTAATGTCAAATGCTTTATCAGCACGAGCATCAATACGGAACTGCCAAGGATAACGGGAACCATTCAGTGATCCTGAAATTTGTGAACGTGAATTTGCTGTTGTTGTAAAATCTGCCTCGGGAGTAATGTTCGCTTTACGAGTATAAGGTGTACCAGAACCGGCACGGAATACAAGATTTAATCCTGCATTTGCAAAAACCTGTTTGTTACCCCATATCGGTCCGTTGTAATCTTTTCCGGATGCATAGTGGTAATCGATTGACGTAACAAATGTATGACGTTGATCAAAACTCAACGGTTTGATCTCCCGTAAATTTGTCTGGCCTTGCGCAGAAAGGATACCGGAGTTAGCATTTGGATCAGAACCTGTTCCATCTGCAAACTGCATCGTATAACTGATGTTCATCCGAACATTGCTGGTACGACGTAAATCGTAGTTAAACGTCAACCCTTTTACAGTACCAAAATCGATATTGCCATAAGTGGAGTAACGAATAGGGAATGCATAATCCAGATTAATGATCTGAATGTTGTTTCTTCTTTCACTATAGAATGCTGTTACACCAAAGGCTGAAGAGCGTGAAAGTTTTTGCTGGAAGTTTACCTCGTAGTTTGTCGTACGTTCCGGTTTCAAATCAGGATTAGAAAACGTTCCACCCTGGTTTTGTGCCCAGCTTAAATAAGAGATCGGATTGAAGCGAATCAAACTTGCATCTTGCGGACGCTGAGTTAAGATATCATAGTGAGCCGCGAAATACGCCTCATCTGAAATCGGGAATGAAAAGGCAATACGAGGCATTACATTTACTTGTGGCTCGTAATCTCTGAATGCATTCGGATTTACACGATTGTTTCTGTAATCAGTATAGTTGGTCAGATACGGTTGAATTCCGCCCTGATTTCCTGAACCCTGAATTAGTGATGTCAAATCAGTGACTGGAGTACCGGAAGAGTTGTACCAGACATTGCCATTTCTGTAACCTACAACTTGTGTAGGATTTTCAGAACTGTTTACATAGACATAGTAATCAGATCCGATGTTATCCGGAACCGTTGTCAGATTTTTTACTGCAACATCATTTGCTGTATGCGTTTCATATAACAAGTACTGATCTTTCAACACTTTTTGGTTTGCATCAAAACGATCGACACGAACACCAATGTTAAAGATGATATCGTTGAAAGTAAATCGATCCTGAATGTAACCGGCGAAATAAGTCGGACGGAAAGCATCAACTTTTCTCAGGAAATTATTGCTGTCATCTTTTTTAACATAGAAATCATTCAGATCCCAATTAGATGATTTATCTAAATCTCCTTTATAATCATAACCGTAATAATTTACGAATGCATTTCCGCTGTTTAATAATTCATCCGGACTGAACAGACCTAAAGAATAAACAGAAGGATCAATTGCATCAGTCTGCACAGTGTCATTGTATCCTAATCCCAGTCGATCTCTGATGTTTTCAAAAAATCCTCTTGTGTTTTGACCTTCAGCATTTCTGTTCTGAATATAATTAGCTTGAGTGTAACGCACTTGTTGTAATGTATCTCCACCAATTACAACTGTAGAATAAATAGCAGTGTTTTCATCAAATCCTTTCAAATTGAAATTACCTAAGCTTCTCATCAATGACCATAATGCATTCGGATTCACATTGTAGCCACGATCAACACGCTGCTCAAATTCGAAACCTGCAACAATGTTATGCTTTTTAATATCCGCAGAAAAGGATGCCACTAATCGGGCTTGCGTTTGATCGCTTATACCATAAGCAGTACGAACGCGACCCGGAGTTGCCCAAAGACCATAGACATTCTGACCTGCACGATTATCACCATTTAATAAACCTCCCTGAAGCAATACATTGTCTGAATTGTCCTGATAACCAAATGTTCCAAAAGGATCTGTTAACTGATAATATTGTGAAGTATAGTTTGCCGTAACAGGATTCGCAGTTCCCGGAGTGAATGCATATAAAGTATCAAAGAAGCCGGCAAGCTTGATTTGATTGCCTTCAATCTGATAAAACGGCAATGAGTACGTCTGGAATTTACCTACATAACCATAATTGAAAATGTTGTCTTTGTGAACATCATTTTGAGTAATGTTATGGTTTCTTCCATAGTCAGCCTGAATGGTATAGAAAGCATTCTGAATAGCAGAAGATGCTTTGTCCTTACCACCGCTACCGCCTAAACGATGCGTGATTTTTGCAAATGCTCTCCAGTTGGTTTCAATGGCCTGAGGATTCTGGGCTGCATTCATCAATGAATAAATGTCGATGTAATCGTGACGATCATTACGATAGAATGAACCTCCTAACGTAAGATTGACATCTTTCACAGGACGGATATCAATTTTTCCATTGAAACGAATGGACTTTGACGCTACATTTTCTCTGTACTTCTGTGTATCTAAACTGTCCTTTGTATAGAAAGAAGAACGGTGTATGTATCCGAATCCGGACGGAGATCGAACCAATGGATTCTTTTCCGCAAAAGCAAGAACATCATCTTTTACTTTATAAACATCAAATGCCGGGGGGCCGGGATCTTTGTCGTACTGATATTCACCGGCAATAAAGAAACCGGCAAGTGCTTGACCATCCGGTTTACCTGCAGTATCTTTTTTCGAAAAGATCGGACCGGATAAATCAAATGAACCTAATTGGAATCCGTATGGATCCAGTAATTTCGAAGTTAAATATTCAATACCACCTGCATATACATTTGACGGACCGCGTGTTGTGATACTGATAACACCACCGGCAACGTCACCATACTGCGCAGGAACTCCACCCGTGATTACGGTAATCTGCTCTGTACCTTTTTGTGGAAGACTTGCATTTCCACGTACTTTCATTCCATCCACGAAATAAACGGTTGCATCTGAACGAGCACCGCGAATATTCAAATCTCCTCCGTCATCTTTCTGAAAGACACCGGCAGTAGTTGAAGCAACTGTATTTATGTCCCGTGTAGGGGCGGCTTGAATTTCAGAATAGGTTATAGTTTTTTGCGTAGCAGGACTTCCTTTATCAATTAGAGGAACCGTATATTCAATGACCTGAACTTCTTTCAGTTCTACTCCTTTAGCTAAATCAAAGTCAACAAAGGATGCCTTATCTACCGTTACCAATACTCCTGTTTTAATCGAAGCCTGATAACCAACTACAGTAGCTTTTACATCGTATTTACCCGGAGATAAAGGTTTGATGACAAAGTTTCCGTCAAAATCCGTTACTGCGGCCTGAATCTGTGTTCCATTCATTAAGGCAGCTACGCTGGCAAATGGAATTCCTTCTTTGCCTCCTTTTTCCGTAACCTTTCCACGTATTTCTCCGGTCTGCGCTGTGGCAGTTAAACCGATGAGAATAAATACGACGAGTTGCAAGTAAAACTTTCGTCCCATATGTATGTTGTTTCTGTTAAATTAACTTAATTTCTGCGGAGGGTAAAAGTATAAATTGAAAAATAAAAACCAAAACAAATTTTAGGTGGGCCAAAAGCCTCGTCTGTAGCGGGTTTCAAGACTGAGTATCAATGCCTATCGGGCATTTGAGACCTTCTCCTGATCAATTATTTCACTATTTTACACTTCAATATTTTCTAAAGAACTAAAATCGTGGTAAGGATATGCATTTTTGTCATTAATTGGTAATGATTCGAAGTGAATAGATTTGAAAGATAGAATAATTGTTCGATAGGTGACTAAAAAAAACTTTCCAGAGTTATTAACAATTCGCTCGGCTCAATCTAAATAAAATTATTTTTGTCCGTCGTTAAAGAAAAGAAACACCATTATGCGTTTAAGCAGTTTAGAAATCAAAGGGTTCAAGAGTTTCGGAGATAAGGTCGCCATTCATTTTGACAAAGGCGTTACTTCTATTGTAGGTCCGAACGGAAGTGGAAAATCAAATGTAGTCGATGCCATTCGCTGGGTATTGGGTGAGCAAAAGACACGAATGCTTCGTTCTGAAAAAATGGAGAACATCATTTTCAACGGAAACAAAAACAGAAAACCGGCGAGTCTGGCTGAGGTTTCTCTTTCATTTGAAAACACTAAAAATATTCTTCCAACAGAATACAGCACAGTAACCATCACTCGTCGCTTATACAGAAGCGGAGAAAGTGAATACCTTCTTAATAATGTAACATGTCGTCTAAAAGACATTATCGATCTTTTCTTAGACACGGGTATTGGTCCTGACAGTTACGCCATCATCGAGTTGAAAATGGTGGAAGAATTACTGAACGATAAAAACAATTCCATTAAAAATCTGATGGAAGAAGCCGCCGGTATTTCAAAATATAAAATCCGCAAAAAACAGACACTGCAAAAATTAGCAGATACAGATGGCGATTTGAGTCGTGTCGACGATTTGCTTTTTGAAATCGAGCGAAACATGAAGCAGCTCGAATCTCAGGCGAAGAAAACTGAAAGATATTATAAACTGAAAGAACTATATAAAGAACTAAGTACTGAACTTGCCTTGTTTACCATTGTAGGAAGCAAAAGTACGTTCAATGAATTACAACAGCAGGAAATCTCTCAACAGGAAAATAAACTGTTGCTCGACACTCAACTGGACACTGCTGAAGCAGAATATCAGCACATCAAATTAGTTTCTCTTGACAGGGAAAAAGAATTGAGTGAGGCGCAAAAAACATTGAACGACAAAGTCGCTCTCATTCGTCAACAGGAAAATGATAAGAAAGTCAGCAATGAAAAATTAACTCACCTCCGAGACAAAGAAGCAACGTTAACGACTCAGCTGACCAATGACAGGAATACGTTAATTGCAACTCAGGATCAGTTAAAAGCAAGCGAGACTGAAAAGTTTAACGAAGAAATCGTACTCGAACAATTGCAGACTCAATTGACAGAGTTGAAAGCAATGCTGGATGTAACACGTAGTCAGCATGATCAGATGAAGAGTGACATTAACCGGTTGTCTTCAGAAGCTCAGGCCATTCAGATGTCTATGCACGAATCTGAAAAAAGTCTTGCAGTTACTCAGACAAAAAAAGAATCTCTTCAAAAAGAAATCGACCGACTTTCAAGTGACACTACATCGAAGCAAACGGAACACGATAATTTAATATCACAGGCAGAATCCGGATTAAAAATAAAAGATGAAAAAGAGCAACAGTTAACTCAGTTGCTTCAAAACGAAGAAAATTTTGCAAATGAAATTATTCGCCTCGACGAAGATTTAAAAAAGCACACAGAAGAAGTTATTACTCAGGGAAGAAAGCTCGATGCAAAACAAAATGAATTCAATCTGACCAAGAGTCTGGTTGAAAATCTGGAAGGATATCCGGAGTCACTTCGTTACCTCAGAAAAAATTCTCCTTCAGCAAGCCGTGCACCGCTATTCTCTGAAATTCTGAATTGTCAGGCCGACTATAAGACAGCGATTGAAAACTACCTCGATCCTTACATGAATTATTTCGTGATTGACAATATAGAAGAAGCGAGTCGTGCTGTGAACTTATTGAGTGAAGCATCAAAAGGCCGTGCAAACTTCTTTATCCTGAAGAATTTTGAAGACACTCCTGCTCCATCGCTTGAGTCAATGACAGACTGTCTTCCTGCATTGGATATTCTAGACATAGAAGAAAAGTACAAAGGACTTTGCAACCATTTGCTTAAGAATGTATACGTCGTTACAGAAAATCAGGACACGACACCTTTTCTGCAAAAAAATAATTCAGCAGCAGTATTCATTTCAAAGAATGGAAAATACTGCAGGACGAAACATTCTTTATCCGGCGGTTCAGTAGGATTATTTGACGGGAAAAGAATCGGACGTGGCAAACAACTGGAAGATCTTTCAAAAGAAATTGCAGCGCTCTCTTCTTCGCTGGAGAAAACCAAGGTTCATCGCGACCAGGTTCAGCACCAGCTTCAAAGCAATAAACAAAACAAGGAACGACTGACAGCTGATAAAAACAAGATTCAGCAAGAAGTTAATAAATCTACTCACGAATATTCGTCCATTAAAAACAAAGCGGAACACTTACATTCTTCAGTAGAGAACAACAAAAAAATAATTGAAGGATTATATGTGCAGCTTCAGGGAATCGATGATACACTTCAGCAAAACAACCTGACGTTTCAGGATCATTTTTTACAACTAAGAACGAATCACGAAGAAATTACCGGTCAGCTGACAACTCTGCAAGTTGAATTTAATACGCTTATAGAGTTGATGAATACACAAAGCGGAAATTTCAATCAGCACAACAT
>JAYSPU010000220.1:0-3915 GCA_043721935.1 Bacteroidota bacterium
ACTGATACGAATACATTTGTTTTTCATACCGGTCCGAAATTCAATTACAGTAAGCATCCATTCAACGATGAATTGTTTTTTTACTCAGCCGGATTATTATTTGAAAAAAGAATTCGCAAACAAGACATAGCGGTTTTTGACTGGCAGGATACGAAAGCTTTTTTTGCCACTCATCCGAATTACATTCTTCCCTTCGATCCGTTTGCATGTGCATTTTATCTGGTGAGTCGTTATGAAGAATACCTTCCATTTACCCACGACAAACACGAACGATTTGAAGCTACTGAAAGTCTGGCTTTTCAAAAAAACTTTCTTCATAAACCTGTTGTTAATATTTATGCAAGGAAAATAAGAACGATTCTTCAAGAGTTGTTTCCTGAGTTACCATTCAAAGAATCCGAATATCGCTATATCAACACCATTGATATAGACAATGCCTGGGCTTACAAAGAAAAAGGGATTATGCGAACAGCAGGTGCATTGGCGCGATCAGCTCTGTCATTCAACCTTTCAGCAATTACAGATCGAATGTCTGTTTTGTTAGAGAAAAAAAAAGACCCCTACGATACTTACGATCATTTATTTGAAATACAAAAACGTTACAATTTACAAACCATTTATTTTTTTCTGGTCGGTGACTATGCAGAAAACGATAAAAACGTTTCAGTCAGTAATCGAAACTTTCAGTCGCTGATTAAAACAATTTCAGACTATTGCGATGTGGGTATTCATCCGTCATACAGTAGTTCAAGTTCAACAACAAGAGTAAAACTGGAACAAAACAGATTAAATAAAATCACCCATAAATCCATCACCAAAAGTCGTCAGCATTTTTTACGACTTACCATCCCGTTCACCTATCGTCAGTTGATAGAATGTGACATAACAGACGATTACACGATGGGATTCAGCGGCGAAGTTGGTTTCAGAGCCGGAATTTGTAGTTCATTTTATTTTTATGATCTTGAAACCGAATCTCAAACCCGATTAATGATACATCCATTCATGGTAATGGATGCTACTCTAAGATATTATATGAAAGTTCAACCGGCCGAAGTAATGAGTTACATTGGACCGCTGATAAAAGAAGTAAAAGCAGTCGAAGGCACTTTCATTACCCTTTGGCACAACGAGTCACTCAGTGACTGTGAGCCCTGGGAAGGATGGCGAAATGTGTACGAAGACATCGTAAAAGCAGCAACACATTGATACATTACGTAAAGCACAATCAGATTGACAAGCAAAAATGGGATGCATGTATAGCATCATCACGTGAACCATTGGTATATGCTTGTTCATGGTATCTTGATATCGTTTCGCCCAATTGGGACGCATTGATAAAAGACGATTACTCAGCAGTGATGCCCCTCACCAAAAGGAAAAAGTATTTTATTCCTTATTTATTTCAACCTGCCTTTACCCAACAGCTTGGAATTTTTGCAGCATCACCTCCTGATGAGACAGCAAGTTTTTTAAACGCCATACCATCGAAATTCAGACTCATTGAAATTCAATTGAACTTGTCGAATTACATTTCAAGTTTAAAATCGTTTCAAGTGTTAGAGAAGATTACCTTCCATCTTTGCCTGGAACATCACATTGAAGAAATAAAAAATAATTACTCAGAAAACATAAAGAGAAATATTAAGAAGTTTGAAAAATTCGACTTAACGATTTCGAATGAAAAAAGTGCTGATGACATAATAACACTTTTTAAAAATCACAAAGGAAGTTCGTTAGATAGTTTAAGTAAAAACGATTACGAAGTCTTAGAACAAATATTTTCTTCTGCATCTAACAAAGATCTTCTAAAAATAAAAAAAGTATACAATGAATCCGGACACTTAATTGCCGGTGCTGTTTTTCTTAAGTCATTTGATGCTTACATATTTTTATTTTCTGCCATACATCCCGAGGCTCGGGAAAATGGTGCTATGAGTTCAATTATCAACTGCTTCATCGAAGAAAATGCTAGAGCATGCAAGACCCTTGATTTTGAAGGCAGTATGATTCCTGCTTTAGCACGATTTTATGAAAGCTTCGGTTCTGAAGAAATTGTATATTTACAAATTCGAAGGAATACCTTACCTCCTATCATTCGCAAGTTTAAATAACCCGACCCATGGTTCACAATCTCAGTTTAAATAATTCGATCATCAATCAATTCGTTGCAGAACTTCGCGACGTTTCTATACAAGGTGATCGAATGAGATTTCGTAGAAATCTGGAACGCATCGGAGAAATTTTTGCTTATGAAATCAGTAAGACGCTAACGTTTGAAATGAAAGAAGTAACAACACCGCTGGGTGTTGCCAATGTTCCTGTAATAAAAGATCAACCCATCATCGGAACGATATTAAGAGCAGGATTACCGTTACATTACGGTTTACTTAATTATTTTGATCAGGCTGACAATGCATTTATAAGTGCTTATCGTAAACACCATAAAGATGGCACATTCGATATAAAGCTTGAATATGTAGGGAGTCCATCAATAGTAAACAGGGAACTCATTTTATGCGACCCAATGCTCGCTACCGGTTCGTCAATGGTTATGACTTATAAAGCATTAGTTGAAAAAGGAATGCCGAAGCATACTCATATTGTTTGCGCATTGGCTAGTCTTCAAGGTATTGAGTATGTAAAAAGCAATATGCCTGAAAACGTTACAATTTGGGCAGCAGCAATAGATGAAGAATTGACTGCACAAGCATACATCGTTCCCGGCCTAGGAGACGCAGGCGATCTTGCCTTTGGAAGTAAATTATAAGTTAACCCAAACATGTTATTGTTGTTCATGAATTGTGGAAGAAATCATCAAAATATGTACGCTCATTCTGATCAGCAGTGTCAAATTTGCTTTTGGTCCTTCCTTCGCCTATTTGGATGCTGGTAATGACTTTACTTTTTTAGAAGCAAATTTTTATTCCATTTTAGGTGGAATGATCGGCGTAATTATCTTTATGTATTTCAGTGACTGGTTGATGGCAGTCGTATATAAAATCAAAACTTATTTTTTCAGAAGAAAGAAAAAAAGACAATTATTTTCAAAGCCAATGGCAGATGTTGAAGGTGATTTAGAAATTCACTATCAATATGTATCGAAGTTAATGCCTCCGAAAACGATATTCAGCAAAAGAACCAGACGCATGGTCCGCTTGTGGAAAAAACATGGATTAGTCGGCCTGGCAGCGTTGACGCCCATTATCTTCTCTATCCCAATAGGAACATTTATAATGAGTCGGATGGAAAAAAATAAAAAGAAAATTCTTTTTTACATGTTTATCTCCATCACTTGTTGGTCGTTGTTATTGACTACAATCCTACATCTAACGCATGTAAAATCACTACATGAGATTCTTTAAAAATAATTTTTACCAATAATTCAACACATTTAGTTGACATGAAAAGCTACCGCCATTTATTTTTTGATCTCGACAATACATTGTGGGATTTTGACAAAAGTTCCGCAGAAGTACTGGAAGAATTATTTCACAAATATCAATTAGGTAATCTGGGTGTTACTTCCTTTGATTTATTCCACACGAAATACAAAGACAGAAATGCCATGATGTGGGAACAATATCGTCTTGGAAAGATTACGAAAGCGGAACTAAGGGATGATCGATTTTCACTTACCTTTTGGGACATGG
Organism: Bacteroidota bacterium; assembly: GCA_043721935.1. GTDB lineage: Bacteria > Bacteroidota > Bacteroidia > AKYH767-A > 2013-40CM-41-45 > JADKIH01. The sequence continues at coordinate 3,654 of JAYSPU010000220.1, forward strand.
GGCTTGATGCAGATACAGCTCCACGTGAACTACCGGATGAATATTTAAAACTATCTCCTCTGAAAAATAATTTATTTCCTCATGCTCATGAGGTATTGAGTTATCTGAAAGAAAAATACATTCTGCATATTATCACCAACGGATTTGAAGAAGCTCAACACATAAAACTCAAATCATCAGATCTGACAAAATACTTTCAGGAAATTATCATTAGTGAACACACAGGTTACAAGAAACCGGATATCAAAATATTTGAATATGC